>JAYUGZ010000062.1:0-6120 GCA_043767465.1 Cyanobacteriota bacterium | reverse complement strand
CTGATTTATTTTTGGGTAGAACAGCGATACGATACTGGTGTTGCCAAATGGACAACCGCTATGCTAGCTTGGTGTCCGTTCTCGCTATTTTGCACCGTCATGTATACAGAAGGATTGTTTCTGTTTCTGACAGCATCTGCTTTGCGATCTTTTGAGAGGGGCGAGTATATTTGGGCTGCTGTTTGGGGAGCTTTGACAACTGCTACTAGGGGGCCGGGAGTAGCGCTAATACCTGCTTTTTTGCTGACAGCTTGGAGGGAAAAAAGACCTCCACTTGCTTATTTTGCAGGTTTGGCTAGCGCTCTTGGGATATTTTCATTTAGTATATATTGTGCTATTCGCTTTGGAGATGCTTTAGCATTTGTTCATGTTCAAAAGGGATGGGTTCAGCCGAGTTGGTTCGAGGTATTGATTCAAGCTCTCAAATTGAAGCTATCTGCTATCAGTAGAATTGTGATAATTTTTGGCAGCGGCTATTTATTATGGTTTTTGCGCAAAAGGCTTACCACTATTGTTTTGACTTACGGTTTTTGCTCTTTAGCACTGCTGCTTAATTCCGGAGCTTTGCGATCGGTAAACCGCTACGCTTACGGTATGCTGCCGCTTTCAATAGCTCTCGGCTTGTTGCTAGCAGCTAAGCCTCGTTGGGGTTACGGGTTGATGGGATTGTTTGGTATATTTCTGCTGTATGTTTCCGTCAGATTTGCAGGTTGGCTGTGGGTAGCTTAGGGCGATAGTTGGGGAGCATCTCTTCAATAAACTTAATTTACTCTACCTCCCAAGCTGCCTGAAAAAAGTCTCTTTCGCACAGCATAGCGTAGCGATAGGTTGCTTCTACTTCCGGTGTTGTGTCCACGTAGCGATCGACCAAACTTTCCAATTGTTTTGCTAAAATCTCAAACTCAGGGCTGCTATAGGTAGAAATCCACTCGCTCAAGGCGTGTTCCGGTATATTAGGCTTAGCTAACTGCTGTCCCAAAAAAGCATACAGCCGCAAGCAAGGAGTCATCGCTGCTACTGTCAAACCTACACCGCTTCCCCAGGCTGTTGCTAATAAAAAATCCGTGTAGTGGCGGGTAGCAATTCCCGGTTTTGCCTCGGGCAAGTTTGCACCCCATTTCGCTGCATATCCTTGATGCAAGCGAAGTTCTTCTAAAACACCGGTGCCGAGATTGTGGAGGATTTCAAACCCCTCCCAATCCGGTGCTTTTGCCGCAGCAATACTGTAAGCGCGGGCGAATGCTCCCAAAAAAAATGCGTCTTGTGCAACGTAATATGCAAAACTATTTTGGGGGAGGCTGCCGTCAGCAATACCTCTGACAAAGGGATGTTGCAGACAAGCTTCGCTTAAGTCTTGATTTGCTTGCCAAAGATAGCTAGAATTTGTCATATTTTTTTATTTGTCGGTGATGGTGATAACTTTTAAAGTGCGGCTCAACATCTATGATAACAGATATATTCGGCTTGATTCCATTGGTGACTCTGGGCATTTTGTTTCTGATTTTTCAGAAAATAGATAATTGTTGGCGCAATGCTATTTTGTCCGCAGCAATTGTTTGGGGAGTTATTGTAGCTTTATCTACTGAAATTTTGAGTTTATTTAGGTTGCTGACTTTTGAGTGGGTGTTCGGGCTGTGGTTGGTAGCAAATATTCTCGGCTTGATGGTGTATCTAAAATTTAAACCTGTCAAACTAAGTTTTGAGAAAAGTCAAGACGAGCAATTTTCTAGTGTCTTACTGGGGTTGCTAGGGGGTGTATTGTTTATTTTTGCTGCGGTTGGTTTAATTGCTTTAGTTGCACCGCCTAACAATTGGGATTCGATGACTTATCACATGAGCCGGGTTGCTCACTGGATGCAAAACCGCAGTGTCGAGCATTATCCGACTTCTTACGTGCCGCAGTTGTATCACCCGCCTGGGGCTGAGTTTGCGATTATACACTTTCAGATTGTCAGCGGGGGCGATCGCTTTGCTAATTTGGTACAGTGGTTGAGTATGGTGGGAAGTGCGATCGCAGTTTCTTTGATTGCTAAACAACTGGGCGCTAATCGGCGCGGTCAAGTTTTTGCAGCAGTCTTTGCTGCGACTTTACCGATGGGTATCCTCCAAGGTTCTAGCACTCAAAACGATTATGCTGTATGTTTCTGGGTGGTTTGTTTTGTCTCCTGCGGTTTAGCAGGACTCTCCGCTGGAATCACGGGGTTTAATACTTTCAAAATCGGTGCGAGTTTGGGTCTAGCTCTCTTGACAAAAACGACCGCTTATATATTTTGTTTGCCTTTTATTGTTTGGTTTATTATCGGAGGAATTAAAGGCTTTCGGGGGAAAATGCTGCAACCAATTTTGCTGATAGCCGCTGTAACTTTTCTGATAAATCTTGGTCATTTTTGGCGAAATTACGATTTGTTCGGTTATGCGATCGGAGCGCCTGAAAGTTTTACGAAAGAATATAAAATTGAAGCAATTACGCTGCCAACTTTCCTGTCAAATGTAATTAGAAATTTAGGTATGCAAGCCGGGACGAGGATTTCCCGAATTAACGGTGCGATTGTGGGAGTGATTAACGTGCTGCACAGAATACTGGGCGTAGCCACAAATGACCCGCGCATCACTTGGCCTCCCGGACAAGTATTTGCGATCGCCACACCGTCATTTAACGAAAACACAGCTACCAATCCCATTCACTTTTGGCTGACATTTGCCACCATCGCACTTATATTTAAAACCCCCAATTTAAGAAAAGCCAAAATAGTAGTAACTTATTTAATTGCTGTAATAATGACATTTTTAATCCTATGTATGTTACTAAAATTGCAGCCTTGGCATGGCCGCCACCACCTGTCAATATTTGTGTTGTTTTCGCCCATATTTGGATTAGCATTATCGCAATTATCAAATCACAAAATAGCAAATTATCTGGCTGCGATTCTGATTGTCATGTCGCTACCTTGGATTTTTCACAACCAATTTAGACCTCTCCTGGGAGATCGTAACATTTTTAATAGCAGCAGACAGGAGCTTTACTTTACAAGTCGGCCGAAGATCGAGGTTGCTTATAATACAGCAGTAGATTTTGTTAAATCTCAAAACTGCACCAATATAGGACTGTCATTTTGGGCTAAAAGTGTTTGGGAATATCCCTTGTGGGTGATGTTTCCAGAATCGGGAAAACCAGCACCTCGTATCGAACACATTTCTACTATCGATCCTGTTGTCAACCAAAAACTTAACTCGGAACCTTACAAAAGTTTTATCCCTTGTGCGATAATTTACTCTCCTACAAAAAATGACGGCGGACAAGTAAAAGAGATCACAGTCAAAAATCAAACTTACCGACAAAAATGGTCGCTGGAGCCGCTGAGCGTGTTTATGAAAGAATAAACTTTTGATTTAACAGTTGAGCCCCTGATTTTACAACATAAACTGCGATGAACAATACACCTAAGTATTCCTTGGTAATTCCCATCTATAACGAAGAAGAAAATCTCCCAGAATTGTATCGGCGAGTTAGTGCTGTGATGGAGCGAATGGACGGGCCCGTAGAATTAATTTTAATCAATGATGGCAGTCGCGATCGCTCTTTGGAACTTTTGCGAGAATTGCACGAACAAGACTCGCGAATTTGTTACCTCAGTTTTGCCCGCAATTTCGGCCACCAAATAGCTGTAACTGCTGGTTTGAACTTTTCTAGCGGTCAAGTTGTAGTCATCATGGATGGCGATTTGCAAGACCCGCCAGAGTTGATTTTAGATATGGTAGAACAGTGGCGGATCGGGTATCAAGTTGTTTACGCCCAGCGCACTCAACGCCGTCAAGAAGGTTGGTTTAAGCGGCTGCCAGCTTATATGTATTATCGCATTTTACGGAATCTGGCTGATGTTGATATTCCCATAGATACGGGGGATTTTTGTTTGATGGATAGGTGTGTGGTGGACGTGCTGAATGCCATGCCGGAACGCAACCGCTACATTCGCGGACTGCGGGCTTGGATTGGTTTTAAACAAACTGCTGTTAAGTTTGAACGAGATGCGCGTTTTGCTGGCGAGGTTAAGTATACGTTTAGCAAATCTTTTGCTTTGGCGATGAATGGTTTAGTTTCTTTTTCAAAAGTTCCTCTGCAACTGTCGATTTATTTGGGTTTATTTTCGGCTTTGGTGTCGGTTTTAATGGCTTTTTTGGTTTTGTATTGGCGTCTTTTTTCTCCGGGTGCGGCATTAACTGGTTTGACAATTATAATTATGGCGGTTTTCTTTTTGGGTGCGGTGCAGTTGGTGAGTATTGGGATTTTGGGCCAGTATATCGGGCGGATTTATGAGGAGGTGAAGGGCAGGCCGCTTTATACGCTGGGAGAAGTTGCTGGTTTTGGCGATCGCCAAAAATCGCCAAAATAATCTTAGCAAACAACAGTTAGTTAACTTTGCCTAAATCATGAGATAATTTAAAATATTAAAATCTCCTCAAGACTGATGTTTAAACTTTACGAATATTCCCCCTCGGGCAATTGCTATAAAGTTCGCTTGCTTTTAACTCAGCTCAATATTGCGTTCGATCGCACAGAAATTAATATTCTCCAAAAAGAAAGCCGGAAACCCGAATTTTTGGTCAAAAATCCTAACGGGCGCATTCCGGTTTTAGAGATTGAACCGGGTAAGTTTCTCTTTGAATCCAATGCGATTATGTTTTACTTGAGCGAAAAAACTGAGTTTTTCCCCAGCGACAAATTTGAACGCGCTTTAGTGATGCAGTGGTTGTTTTTTGAACAGTACAGTCACGAACCTTTTATTGCAACTTCCAGATTTTGGATTTCTGTGCTAGGAAAAGCTGACGAATATCAAGCAGAACTTCAACAGAAACAAGCACCGGGTTATGCTGCTTTGGGGGTGATGGAACAGCATTTAGAAAAGAATGACTTTTTTGTAGGCGATCGCTATTCTATCGCTGACATCGGTTTATTTGCTTACACTCACGTTGCTGGAGAAGGCGGATTTGATTTGACTAGGTTTCCTGCAATTCAATCTTGGATCGATCGAGTCAAGGATCAACCTCGATATATTAGCATTAAATGAATGTAGAATGCAGCCGTGCACCTTACCTAATTTAAGCGATGAAAAGCCAAAAAAAATCTTTTGCATCACAAATCTGCTGCCTGCTTAATAGATGCTTTTTTCCCCGCTGCGACACAGACAACAACTAAACAAGCGCTGCCTAGGGCGATCGGCTGCACAGTCTCACCAAGCAAAATTGCCGATGCCAGGATCGTCAAAAACGGTTGCAATAGCTGAAGTTGCCCTACCCTAGCAACTCCGCCAATTGCCATCCCCTCATACCAGGCAAAAAATGCCACAAATTGACTGACAAGACTCACATAGGCAAAACCCAACCACGCCGTCGGTGCTGCGATTAATCCATGTTTTGAAACCACAAATATTGTAGGCAAAACCTCGAAGGGAGCGACAAGTATCAATGCCCAACAGATAACTTGCCACCCGCCTAAAATTTTAGCTAACCGCCCACCTTCGGCGTAACCAAAAGCAGCAGCAATTACTGCTGCAAATAAAGCTAAATCTGGGAGTTGGAGTTGCCCTGCACCAGTAACAATTCCAAAACAGACAACGGTTAGACTCCCGGCGATACTAGCAAGCCAAAAACTAGAAGATGGCCGATCGCCCGATCGCACAACTCCTCCGATTGCTGTGGCTAAGGGCAACAATCCTAATACTACAGCACCGTGGGCGGCAGGCACGTACTGCATTGCCCAAGCTGATAATAGCGGAAATCCGACAACTACTCCCAATCCGACAACTAATAAACTCAAAAATTGCTGTTTGGAGGGAATAGGTTGATGCGTTATCCATAGAGTAATTGCGGCTAGTATAGCTGCGACTAATCCGCGTCCTAATCCTACAAAAATTGGGTCTAAGTCGTGCACTGCTGCTCTGGTGGCTGGCAGTGTCAAGCTGAATCCAACTACGCCTAGAAAACCGTAAATTAGCCCGATTGTTTCTGGCTCGAATTGATGATATTTCCAGTGTAATTTCATTTTTTATCCGTGAAGTAGACTTGTTTTTTGAGGAACGGCAGAGGCGCAGATGAAGAAGAGTCGGCGGTTGAAACCGCGAC
>JAYUGZ010000061.1:0-6132 GCA_043767465.1 Cyanobacteriota bacterium | reverse complement strand
ACAACTAACAAATAACAACTAACTCATTAAAAATCATGCAAATTTACCTCGACTATAGCGCTACAACGCCGACACGCCCAGAAGCAATTGAAGCTATGCAAAAAGCTCTGACTCAATATTGGGGAAATCCTTCTAGTTTGCACGAGTGGGGACAAAGGGCGGCGACTGCTTTAGAATTAGCCAGAATGCAAGTTGCTGGGCTGATTAACGCGCTACCGGAATCGATGATTTTTACTTCTGGCGGCACTGAAGCGGATAATTTAGCGATTATGGGAGTTGCGCGTCTTTATACAAAGCCGCAGCATATCATTATTTCCAGTGTTGAGCATTCTGCCGTATCAGAACCGGTGCGACAACTCGAAGAATTGGGATGGGAAGTAACACGATTACCCGTAGATAAACATGGGCGAATTCATCCTTTGGATTTGCAAGAATCGCTGCGATCGCATACAGTGTTAGTTTCGATCATTTACGGACAAAGCGAAGTTGGGACGCTGCAACCAATTGAAGCATTATCGCAAATTGCGCGCGATCGCAATATCCTGTTTCACACCGATGCAGTTCAAGTTGCCGGCAAACTACCAATTGACGTGCAGAAACTGCCCGTAGACTTGCTTTCGCTTTCCAGTCACAAACTTTACGGGCCGCAAGGTGCGGGGGTGCTGTACGTGCGTCCAGGAGTAGAATTGGTGCCAATGTTCGGCGGGGGCGGACAGGAGTTGAAACTGCGTTCAGGGACGCAAGCACTGCCCGCAATAGTGGGTTTTGGAGTGGCGGCGGAGTTGGCTTTGCAGGAGATGGATGTGGAAACGCCTAGGTTGATTGGATTGCGCGATCGACTTTTTGACAAATTAGCCGACATACCCAGTTTAGTCCCAACGGGCGATCGCTATTACCGACTGCCGCACCACACCAGTTTTTGCATTGTCTCTCCTTCCTGTCGCCCTTACCAAAAGAGAGACACAGAGAGAATCACAGGCAAAACTCTCGTGAGACAGCTAAATTTAGCCGGAATTGGCATTAGTTCCGGTGCGGCTTGTAGCAGCGGCAAACTCACGCCCAGTCCGATATTATTGGCAATGGGATATGACGAAAGCGGCGCGGTTGGTGGAATTCGCTTGACACTGGGACGCGAAACCACCGAAGCTGATATTGATTGGACGGTAATTGCGATCGCACAAATCTTAGATAGATTAATGCCCAAAGTAGCATTGTGTAGGCATTAGAAAACTGGGCGGTTTGTCTGCACCCACAATCTAAGAAACCGGGTTTTTTCCGATATTTTCGCTTCTCATCAAATATCCTCGCAAAAACCCGGTTTCTGGCCACGCACCCATTCTTCATCCGCGTCCATCCGCGTACATCCGCCAACATCTGCGGTCAAAATTCCGAAAAAACTGGTATATAATTAAAATAGAACAGAGCGGAGTCAAAGCTATGTCAACCACAGAAAAAGTTCGCTGGACAAGCGCTGATTTAGAATTATTACCCGATAACGGCAACCGTTATGAAATAATCGGAGGAGAATTGGTTGTGACAAAAGCACCTCACTGGGGACATCAAAATATTGTTGACAATGTTTGCAGAACCTTGGGTAATTGGTCAATAGAGACAGGTTTAGGTAAGGCTGCAACAACTGCCGGTGTGATCTTCACCGATAGTGATAATGTGATTCCTGATGTAGTTTGGGTAAGCTACGAACGTTTAGCACAGATATTAGATGAAGCCGGACATTTGGCGGGTGCACCGGAGTTAGTGGTAGAGGTGATGTCTCCCGGTGAGGCAAATGAAAAGCGCGATCGGCAATCCAAGCTAAAATTATATTCAGTCCAAGGCGTGCGCGAATATTGGATATTTGACCGCATACAGCAAAAAGTAGAAATTTACCGTCGGGAAAACGGAGTATTGAAATTAGCGATGACTTTATTTAAAGAAGATAATTTAACAAGTTCTTTGTTACCCGGTTTTAGCACATCTGTAGCTGGGTTGTTTGCGTAGAAATGTTCATTAAACAAAGGAAAAATAACGGAGGAAAATAAACAATGAATTTAGAGCAAGCAGTTTTAGATAAGTTGCGCGAATTGCCCCCAAATCAGCAGCAAGAAGTTTTAGATTTTGCTGAATTTCTTCAGCAAAAAAACATTCTCAAACGACCTCTGAAAAGCGTCAAAGGAATGTGGGCTAATTTAGATATGGATATCACCGAAGAAGATATTGCCCAAGCTAGAAAAGAAATGTGGGGAAACTTTCCGAGAGGGGATATTTAAATGACAGCCGTTGTCGCCGACACTCATACAATTATCTGGTATTTGCGGGAAACTGCTCGATTATCGCAAACAGCAATGACTGCTTTGGATACAGCACTAGGAGGAGGCGATTCGATTTATGTGTCCGCAATTTCTGTGGTAGAATTAGGGTATTTAGTGGAAAGATATCGATTGCCCGAAGAGGCATTTGAGCAGTTGATTAATGCCTTATCCGATCCGGGGACTGGGTTAGCTATCGCCCCTTTGGATTTAATCACAGCACAAATTCTGCGTCAGATTCCCCGCGATGTGGTGCCAGATATGCCAGATAGAATTATTGCTGCTACTGCTTTATCTTTGAGTCTTCCGTTAGTCACCCGTGACGCTAAAATTCAAGCGTTAACAACTATTCAGACAATTTGGTGAGTGTGAGTGTAATTTATGATTCAATGGTTTCGTAGGGGCGGGTTCACCAACAATAATTGCCTGAAACCAACAATCTCAAAAACCCGCCCCCACCCAACCAACAATCATCATTTACATTGCGAAATTCAAGACAAATATTAGGTTAATGTGAATTGTCGGTGGTGTGCGGGCGGGTTTATATAGATGGTTGATAATTGTTATATATTGTTGGTGAACCCGCCCCTACAAAATATCGTAAAATCATGGTAAGATAAACCCGACATTATTCACAACTCCCCAACAATGGAAGAAAACCGCGCCCAAGCCTACCTAGAACTAATTCACACCCTGCTGAATTGCCCTAACGGAGACGAACCCCAGATATTACAAGATAACTCAGAATTGTTGGATGTCGAATTTCTGGAAACCTGCGAGTTGGTAGCCGAAAAAATGGCACAGCAAGGAGGACAAAACGGCGCTGATTTCCTGCGAAATCTGATCGGCCAGTTAGCACCATTAATCGATATCAACGATGGCGACAACTCCGCAGGTGACAATCCCCAAGAGTATGCAAACTTTATTCTAGAATTATTGCAAGCAGAAGATGGTAGCAATAGCAATCCAACAGTAATTTACTCCATGCTAGCCGGACGACAACATCTCCTCAATGCTCGGTTTTCGGAGATTTTAGAGCAAGTATTGGAGAGGTTAATTGGTGGCGAAAATGCCCAAACTATTGAGTCAATTGTCAGCCTCGTTGAAGACTTGACCATTAATATTAGTAATTTTTCCGGTGGGAATAGAGCGAATAATATTGAAATTGCCATTGCCGCTTATCAACTTGTTTTAAATAATCGGCAACCGGGAAGCGAAAAATTTGCTCAAACTCAAAACAACTTAGCTGCTGCCTATATTACCAGAATCAAGGGTTCGCGGGCCGAAAATGTGGAAATGGCGATCGCCCTTTATGGCGCTGCTTTAACAGTCTACACCCTTGAGGCCTTCCCGGAAGATTGGGCTATGGCTCAAAATAACCTAGCTGCTGCTTATGCTAACAGAATCAACGGTGTGCGGGCGGAAAATCTCGATCGCGCGATCGCATTTTTTGACGCTGCTTTAACTGTTCGTACCCCTGAACAGTTTCCTGAAGATTGGGCAATGATTCAATATAACCTAGGTAATGCCCATAATGACAGAATCAACGGTTCGCGGGATGAAAATATCGCAAAGGCGCGATCGTTTTATGAGGCAGCTTTAACAGTATATACCCGTGAGGCTTTCCCTGAATATTGGGCAATGATTCAAAAGAAGCTGGCTAATGCCTAAAGCCGGGGATTTAAATCCCCGTCTCATAGCGCAAGTCGGTTGAAACCGACTGAATAAAATAATGAGAATTTTGATTAAAAAATAGATGCTTCAGTCCTCTTTTAGAGGACTTACGCTATGAGACGGGGGTTTGAAACGAACGGCGGACTCGTGGGTGAGCGTGGGAATTCTGGCGCGGATAATAGCATTGAATTATTGCAGATTTAGCAACGATCGATCGCCCTTGTGGGAAAATTGAAAAAACGGTCGATCGCACTTTTGGGAAAATTGGCAAAACGGTCGATCGCACTTTTGGGAAAATTGGCAAAAAGCCGATTCCTTACCGGATAGTTTCGCTGCACGCATTTTATCAAAAACCAGGTATTTTGAATCGATCTGTTTGTCACCAAATCCGCCGGGGATTTAAATCCCCGTCTCATAGCGTAAGTCGGTTAAAACCGACTGAATAAAATCCAAAAATAATTATTAAAAAAATCATTAAAAAATGCGTTTTCCAGTCCTCTTCAGAGGACTTACGCTATGAGACGGGGGTTTTCAACCCCCGGCGGACTATGAGGCTAACCGAGGTTTATGGCCACCCGCACAACCAAAGAAACCGGGTTTTTTCCCATCTCTTCGCCTGTCACCAAATATTCTCAAAAAACCCCGGTTTCTGGCCACCACCCATCGAATCATGCTAAAATAAATCTCGGTGTCACCCAAAACTCCCCACAATGGAAGAAAACCGCGATCGAGCCTATCTCCAATTAATTCACACCCTGCTGAATTGCCCCAACGGAGACGAACCCCAGATATTACAAGATAACTCAGAATTATTGGATCGCGGATTTCTGGAAGCTTGCGAGTCAGTAGCGGCAAAGTTGGCAGCACAAGGAGGCGAAAATGGCGCGAATTTCCTCCGAAATCTGGCCAGTCAGCTAGGGCAATTTATCGATATGAACGATGAGGGAGATAGCAATAACTCTCAAGGTGAAAATTCACAAGAGTATGCCAACTTTGTCCTAGACTTATTGGAAGCAGAAGTAGATAGTAATAGCAATATTAAAGTAATTTACCCCATGCTGGCTGAACGGCAACATCTCCTCAATGCCCGTTTTGCAGAGACTTTACAGCAAGTGTCCCAGAGGTTACTTGATGGCGAAAATGCAGAAACAATTAGCTCAATTGTCGGCCTGATTGAAAATTTGAGTATTCATATTAGTAACTTTCCGCTTGGGAATATAGCGAACAATATTGAAATTGCCATTACGGGTTATCAAATAGTTTTAAGTAATCGGGAACCGGGAAGCGAAAAATATGCTCAAACTCAAAATAACCTAGCTAATGCCTACTTATACAGAATCAAGGGTTCGCGGGCGGATAATCTGGAACAGGCGATCGGCTTTTATGAGGCTGCTTTAACAGTTTATACCCTTGAGGATTTCCCTGAAAAATGGGCAATGACTCAAAATAACCTAGCTACTGCCTACTTATACAGAATCAACGGTTCGCGGGCGGATAATTTGGAACAGGCGATCAACTTTTATGAGGCTGCTTTAACAGTTTATACCCTTGAGGATTTCCCTAAACAATGGGCAATGACTCAAAATAACCTAGCTAATGCCTACTTATACAGAATCAACGGTTCGCGGGCGGATAATCTGGAACAGGCGATCGCATTTTATGAGGCTGCTTTAACAGTTTATACCCTTGAGGATTTCCCTGAACAATGGGCAACGACTCAAAATAATCTAGCTAATGCCTACAGTAACAGAATCAACGGTTCGCGGGCGGATAATCTGGAACGGGCGATAGAGTTTTATGAGGCTGCTTTAACAGTTCTTACCCTTCAGGATTTCCCTAAAAAATGGGCATTGACTCAAAATAACCTAGCTGCTGCCTACAGTAACAGAATCAACGGTTCGCGGGCGGATAATCTGGAACGGGCGATCGCATTTTATGAGGCTGCTTTAACAGTTTATACCTTTGAGGATTTCCCTGAACAATGGGCAATGGCTCAAAATAACCTAGCTAATGCCTACAGTAACAGAATCAACGGTTCACGGGCGGATAATCTGGAGAGGGCAATCGAGTTTTATCAAGCTGCTTTAACTGTTTATACTTTTGAGGATTTCCCCGAAGATTGGGCAATGACTCAAAACGGTCTAGCTAATGC
>JAYUGZ010000060.1:0-2460 GCA_043767465.1 Cyanobacteriota bacterium | reverse complement strand
AACTCCAACTCCAACTCCAACTCCAACACCCAGCACATTAGTCTCCATTACTTCGCCAATACCCAATGCTACAGGGGACGGCACCCCGACGACAGCACCAAAGAATACAGCCAGCGGCGGCAGTTATTTCCTATCAGATAGTGGCGATTCTCAAATACCTGCGACTGCTGCGGGATTGCCAATTTTTGCCCTTTCTGGCAAAGACAATCTCACTGGAGGAGCAGGCGCTGATACGATTAATGGAATGCAAGGCGCGGATACAATTAACGGCGCAGGTGGCGATGACATCTTATCCGGTGGCAAAGATTCCGATTCAATTGATGGCGGTGCTGGTAATGATTTGATCACGGGCAATAATGATAACGATCGACTAATCGGATCTGATGGTAACGATACTCTCCGCGGCGGGAAGGAAAACGATATCTTGATTGGCGGTAACGGCGATGATGTCTTGGCGGGCGATCGCGGGCAAGATATTCTGACCGGCGGTGCTGGAAGTGATACGTTTATCTTAGCCGGAGGTTTGTCTGCTTCGGCTACCTTAGTCAGTGCGGATGTAATTACCGATTTTGCGATCGGGGATAAGATTGGTTTGACTGACGGTATCGGATTTGCCAACTTGACTTTTGAAGCTGTGAGTTTGCAGTTGGATGCAGGCGCAAGTGTCGCTTCTACGGCGATTAAGTCTGGTAGCAATTATCTGGGCATCGTGCAGGGTGTCAGTCAAAGTCAGCTTACATCTTCTGTTTTTGTGAGTGCAATTTAGAAACGGAAATATTACTGGTTCCCAGACAAAGTGCCTGGGAACCAGTTACAGTCGAATCTTCAACCCGCTATACAAGCGCGTGAGTGTTTGTATAAACCTGGTTTCAACCGCGCCCGTCTTATTAATTGAGAAGGGTCATAGTCTTGGCGATTGCTTCGTTCCTCGCAATGACACTTTACAATTTTATTGATGCTACAGCCGATCGCAAATTGCCTTGAAATTCGCCCAAAATGCGATCGCACTCTTCCTTCTCCAAATTAGTCCAGTGCATCATCAAAGCCAGTTTTACAGATTTGCCGCTTTTTTCCAGCAAAAAACCCGCTTCATCCCGGCCCAAATCTGTTAAGTCTTGTAACATCCGCACCGCCCGATCGCGCAATTTCTTATTAGTCACCGCCACATCAACCATCCGATTGCCGTAAACCTTCCCCAGCTTAACCATCACGCCAGTCGAAAGAATATTTAAAGCCATTTTTGTCACAGTACCAGCTTTCAAGCGCGTCGAACCTGCGACTATCTCCGGGCCAACCAACAACCGAATATCCACATCAGCCTCAAAACTCACCTGTTCGACGGGTACGCAGGCGATAAACACAGTCTTCGCCCCCCGCTGGCGCGCCGCCTGCAAAGCGCCCGCTACAAAGGGCGTAGTGCCCCCAGCCGTAATCCCCACAACCACATCGAGATTGGTAATGTGACGGTGGGCGATCGACTCGGCCCCATCCTGGGCCCGATCCTCCAAATCCTCCGAACTCCGCACCAAAGCCCCCGCACCCCCGGCAATTATGCCCTGTACGAGCTCTGGCGCAGTGCAGAAGGTGGGGGGACACTCGGCCGCATCAAGCACCCCCAAACGCCCGGAAGTACCCGCACCGACGTAAAACAGGCGGCCTCCTTGACGCAGAGATTCAGCGCCAATGTCGATCGCCCGGGCTAATTGTTCGCGGGCACGGGCGATCGCACTTAAGGTTTGGGCGTCTTCCCGGTTGAACAAGTCCACTAATTCGATCGAACTGAGTTGGTCTAAATTCTCGCTGTTGGCATTCACCTGTTCCGTCAGTAGATGCCCCCGTTCTTCCAAATTCTTCATGCTTTTTTCTGCGTTATTGGTTATTGGTCATTGGTTATTGGTCATTGGTCATTGGTCATTGGTCATTGGTCATTGGTCATTGATTTAGAGGGAAACCGCAGATAAATGCAGGCAGATAAACGCAGATAAACGCAGATGTTTTTCAAAATAGTTGGCGATTTTTGCAATTCAAGTCTACTAATGCCAACTACCAACTACTAACTGACAACTGACAACTGACAACTGACAACTGCCAACTGCCAACTGCCAACTGACTCTCACAAAAGTCCTTCTAGCCGGCGGCGAATAGAATCTAGTTCGTTTTGGGAAACCTCAGAATCCGGCTCCGGCTCCTGATCCGGCTCTGACTGCCACTGAGTCTGTGTTACATTGTCTTCTGGCGGAATCGCTAGCGCGCCCGCCGGCACCAGTTCCCAATCATAATCAACACTGTCGCAGAACTCCTTAATTTCGTCATCGTCGATCGCCTCGACAGCGGGCTCTGGAAAATCTTGAGCTTCCAACATCACGCCAAAGCGGGTGGCGTCGTCTTCAGACTCAAACATCAGAACTTTGTTGCGATCGCCGAGTTGAATGGTATGAATTCCCTCATTCTCGGTGCGGG
>JAYUGZ010000059.1:0-2467 GCA_043767465.1 Cyanobacteriota bacterium | reverse complement strand
CCAAAAAAAACCCGGCCAAAATTGGTCGGGAGTTAATTAATCAGGGTGCATCTACTAAATTAGTCTCCGCTGCGACAACACGTCTTTCAGGACAGTTTAGGAAGATTTGTGGTGAAAGTACGTTGGCGTTAGCGAAGCGATCCGAAGGAAAGCCCTCGCAGAGGATCGCCCAATAAAAAACCCGGCCAAAAATTGGTCGGGAGTTAATTAATCAGGGTGCATCTACCAATTAAGCTTCCTGAGAATTCGATCGCAATCCGGGCACTTACTTCAAACTTTTTTAGCATCAGCCTCAATACCAATAAAAAACCCGGCCAAAATTGGTCGGGAGTTAATTAATCAGGGTGCATCTACCAATTAAGCTTCCCAAAAATTCCATCGCTATCCGGAAACTTACCGCTAAAAACTTAAAACTCTTTGCGGTGAACCAGAGTTGCGGTAGCTTGGTCTGTTGGAACTAGCAAGACTTCGCTAATATTGACGTGGGGCGATCGCGTCGCGCAGAAATACACAACATCCGCCACATCATCAGCAGTCAACGGTGTCAATCCTCTATAGACATTTTGAGCTTTTTCTGCATCGCCGTGAAACCGGACATTACTAAATTCTGTTTCCACCAAACCCGGTTCTATTTCCGTCACCCGCACAGACGTGCCCAAAAGGTCTTGTTTCAACCCATCAGAAATCGCTCTCACGGCTGCTTTGGAAGCACAATAAACATTACCTTTCGGATAAGCTTGGCGGCCTGCTATTGAGCCGATATTCACTACGTGGCCGCGGTTTCGGCTGACCATTCCCGGGACAATCGCGCGAGTCATGTACAGCAAGCCTTTCACATTGGTATCAATCATTTCTTCCCAATCTTGAAAGTTGCCTTCGTACAGTTTGTCTAAACCGCGGCTCAATCCCGCATTGTTAATCAGAATATCGATATTTTTCCACGCATCGGGCAGTGCGGTTATCGCCGATTCGACTTTCGGGCGATCGCGCACGTCCAATTCTAGCAGGTAAATCTCGTTCGCTGAGCCGACCAATTTTGCCTCTACAAGTTCGCTTGCTAGGCGATCGAGCTTTTCAAGGCGGCGGGCTGCTAAAATTAGTTTGGCTCCTCCTGTCGCGAATATCTTGGCACAGGCTGCTCCGATACCGCTACTCGCACCCGTAATGAAAACAATTTGATTTTGGATAGAAATCATTTTTTGTCAGTTGTCAGTTGACTGTTGGCTATTGGTTGTTGTCATTAAGGGAAATCCCCAATTCCCAATTCCGGCGTTGCTGAATCTAGGTATGATTCACTCGCAGCAATCTCTAAAATTTAGTAGGGGCAAATCATACTCAAGATCCCCATTCCCCAATTCCCCATTCCCAATTCCCATAACACCCAATATCTATTATTTGACAACCCGCAATCGCACGCTAACCATTGCAATTCCGCCTTGCCGCATCAACACTGCTGAAATCCAGCGATTCTCAGGCGTAGCCGGAGCTTTCCCTACTTTAAAAATCCCCCCGGAATTCAGCAACTCCAGCTCGACTTCTGCGGATCTAAAAAAAGTTTTTTCGGTTACGGGTTCTTCTATGATAGTTCCTATTAAAATGTCATTGCCGATCGGCTCTTGAACAATGGCATCAAAATGGTACTCTTGCCCCACTTTAACTTGCTCCGGGAAATTCAATTGAATTGTGGGAGGATTTTTGCCAGAAGTAAGCTGAGTTTGTTCTGCTAAAATCTCTTGCTTAACTATTTTTTCTCCTTCAAAGCGCTGCTGAGAACGGATGCTAGCTTTGAGATTTAAGTCTATCCCATCCTTTTTCTGAGTGCCGGTAATTGTAGTTATGGTTTCAGCGACAATCGCACTACCTTCGGTTTTCCAAGATTTAACCTCGGTGCGGTAATTCAACGTCGGATATCGCTCCCAGAGTTCCGTCAGCCCTTTTTCCATACTTTGACTATTTAAGCCGTCAGAATGAGTGAAATTCGGGCTATAAAATGCCATAACTGCTTTGACATCGCGCTTGTTGGCTGCTGCGTCAATTTCTGTTAGCAGTTTTGTGACTGCGGCTGGCGCATTGGCTGGGGTTTGGGCGATTATCATCTGGGGAGTCGCCGTGAGTCCGATCGCCGCCACAGCACTCGGATGCAGCACGCCAGCACTTACCACTGTTAAACATAACAACATTTGAGCGATCGACTGCCCGCATTTTGAGCCAAACACGATCGCCCGCGAGGCTTGTTCGTCCCGACGGCTGCAAAAATACTGAGATACACTTGGCACTAAATTCAAAAAATTACGCATTAGATGATAATTTGGTTATTTGTCAGGAGTCGCGGCGCAGGCAACTGTTCGCCTGCAACGAAAACTGACAACGGAAGGAGGGACACGGCACAATCTAATTTTAGATGGCTGATTGAAAATTGGCTGAAACTGCCGGAACAATAAGCATAATAATCTAAAACCTCTAATCT
>JAYUGZ010000058.1:0-2469 GCA_043767465.1 Cyanobacteriota bacterium | reverse complement strand
GATTACAAATTTGGTTTACTTTTCCTAGATTTAGACCGCTTCAAAGTAGTTAATGATTCTTTAGGACACATTCTAGGAGACAAACTGCTAGTCGCCCTGGCGCACCGGCTGCAAACCTGCGTGCGTGCTTCTGATACTGTCGCCCGGCTGGGGGGAGACGAATTCACCATCCTGCTAGACCGCATTCAGAGTCTGGGCGACGCCACCCAAGCAGCTAACAGGATACAAACAGAACTGACTTTACCGTTTAATATCGAAGGACACGAAGTATTTACCACCGCTAGTATCGGCATTGTTTTCAGTCGAGGCGAAGTGCCAGCAGCCGACGCAAGAGGTGAATCGGATCTGTACACTCACCCCGAAGAATTCCTGCGCGATGCTGACATCGCAATGTACCGCGCTAAAGCTTTGGGCAAGGCGCGCCACGAGGTGTTTAATTTGGCGATGCACGATCAAACTATCTCGCTGTTGCAGTTAGAAACCGATCTGCGGTTTGCTATTTTTGGCAAGGAGGAATTAGGTTCGAGTAAAGATGAATGTTCGCACTTTATTGTGCACTACCAACCGATTGTTTCGATCGCCAGCGGTGCGATCGAGGGTTTTGAGGCTTTGGTGCGCTGGCAGCACCCGGTTCGGGGTCTAGTGCCGCCGTCTACTTTTATTCCTGTAGCTGAGGAAACTGGTTTAATTGTGCCTTTGGGAGCTTGGGTGCTGCGGGAAGCTTGCCTGCAATTGCGCCTTTGGCAAGAAATGTTGATGGAAAAAGGAAGTACGTCCGCTTCTTTTGTAGCGGATTTAACGGATGTAACGGATACAGGGAAGCAGCAAGTTCGGCAATGCCCGATGCCCGATGCCCGATCCCCAATTCCCAATTTCCAATTTCCAATTATCGATCCTTCGCAATTAACAATCAGCGTCAATCTTTCTCCGAAACAGTTAGGTTGCCCGAATTTAATTGAGAAAATCGATGAAATTTTGGCAGAAACAGGCTGCGATCCGAATTGTTTGAAATTGGAGATCACTGAAAGCGCGATCGTGGAAAATGTTACTAAAGCTAATATTGTGCTCGCCCAATTAAAAGCTAGAAATATTCGATTGTCGATCGACGATTTTGGTACGGGCTATTCGTCTTTGAGTTACTTGCACCGCTTTCCGCTGGATACGCTGAAGATCGATCGCTCTTTTGTGAGTCGGCTGGGGGCTGTGGAAAACGGTGACAGCGGGGGTCAGCCTTTGCAGATTGTGCGGGCGATAGTGACTTTGGCTCACAATTTGGGATTAAATGCGATCGCCGAAGGTGTGGAGACAGGCGAACAATTAGCCCAGCTTCGGGAACTAGGCTGCGAATTAGCTCAGGGATATTGGTTTTCTAAACCTTTGGACAGTTTAACGGTGACAGAAATGCTGATAAATATGGGTAATACCAAGTCCGGTTAAATAGTGTTCAATACCGCCTTACAAATATAAGTTTTATTGAATAATCTCGCGGCAATATCGAGCTGATTAACTACTTTTTAGCCGAGCAATATCGCGAGACGGAGGTGCACCGAATAAGCGACTATATTCACGGCTAAACTGTGACGGGCTTTCATAACCCACATCATAGGCAGCACTGGTCGCATTAGAGTTTTCGGCAAGCATCAGGCGACGCGCTTCTAATAGTCTTAATTGCTTTTGATATTGCAGCGGACTCATTGATGTGACTTGCTTGAAATGGTAATGGAAAGATGAAGGAGACATACTAACCCGATCGGCTAAATCCTCAACCCGCATCGGCTGTGTAAAATCGGCTTTGATCAGTTGTATCACCTCAGCAATGCGCTGCATATTGCTGCCGGATGTCGCAATCTGGCGGACAGCTTCGCCTTGTTCGCCTATTAAGAGACGATAATAGATTTCGCGGACAATCATCGGTGCAAGCATTGGGATATCCTGTGGCGTATCCAACAACCTTGTCAGCCTGATGGCGCAATTGAGCAACGGTGCATCGGCGGTGCTGACGAACAAGCCTCTAACCGAGTCTTCTTTCTGACGCGCGCTGGGATTGGTTTGGGCAATAATATCGCAGAGTTCGCGTGGGTCTAAATTTAGCTTAAATCCTAAATACGGCTTGTCTGGGGTTGCCTCAACCACAAACCCGCTCAGAGGCAAATCAACTGAGACAACAAGATATTGAGACGCGCCATAACAATAGGTTTCCTCACCCAGCAAGGCTTTCTTTTTGCCCTGAATCAGGATAGCGAGGATCGGTGTACTGACGCCATGTAGGGCGGTGAAGACAGAAGATACTCGCTGAAATTCCAGATGGGCGATCGCAGTTGCATGAAAACCGTCCCCCTTACCGTCCGTGTGTCGGGTTACTAATGCCGTGAGGGTAGTGCCCTGAAGGAAAGGATCGAGTAAGTTACTATTAGAGAGAAGTGTTTACCATAGTGTGATATGACAATAGAGATTCCCCATTGTCCTAAT
>JAYUGZ010000057.1:0-2472 GCA_043767465.1 Cyanobacteriota bacterium | reverse complement strand
GCACAGATTTTTGGGTGTTTTTACTCATTATTGTCTCGGATGATTCACTTTTACGCCCTCAATCCGCCTATGTGCCAGTTGGGGGTGCGGAATGTGGGATTGAAACTGACAACTCAAAACCAACAAATAACAACCAACAAATAACAACCAACAAATAACAAATAACAAATAACAAATTACCCCATTTGCGATCGCAACTTCCCGGTTTCCAATTCAATTTCAAAAGCCGATCGCACCTTTTCCCACTCCGCTTCGGCTTCCAACAGGCGATCGCGTGCAGTACGCGCATCAAACACCTGTTCCCCTCCAGACTCAACCGCCACGCGGCCCATCAACTCCAACTCCTTGCAAACTTCCGAAAAAGACACGGCTCCTAAATTAGCGCTGCTCGACTTCAACGTGTGAGAAGCCAGCTTTAAACTATCAGCATCCCCCAGAAAAATTGCCTCTTTAATTGTTTCTAAATGCTGCGGTGCGTCTGACAAATATATCTTAATTAACTCACCCAAAAAATCAGGATCTTCCTCATCGTCTAGCTGGCGGAGATTTTGCAAAACATGAAAATCTATCGGCGAATTTGCTCTCGGTTGAAGGCTGGAATATGCAGCAGCCTGACTGTCAACTCGATCGGAAATGTGTTGATTTTTTGGCTCAGTAACGGCATCCGATTCATCACGATGCAGAGGTTGGCACTTGCTGAGGGCGATCGCCAACTCTTCCCGGCGCACCGGCTTAGTAATATAATCGTCCATACCAGCTTCCAGACACTTTTCGCGATCGCCCTGCATCGCATTAGCAGTCATCGCAATAATTTTCGGCTTTTTGTTAGCGGGCCAATCCCGACAAATGCGGCGCGTCGCTTCCAACCCGTCCATCTCCGGCATCTGCACGTCCATCAGCACAACATCGTAAGATTGCCGCTTCAGCGCCTCCAACACCTCCAACCCATTAGCCACAATATCGGCCCGATATCCGATCCTGTCGAGCAAATGCGTAGCAACTTTTTGATTCACCACATTGTCCTCGGCCAGCAAAACCCGAATCTGAGCAGAATTAGCTGGATCCCGTCCAGCAGAATTACTCGCAACTTGCCTCAAAACCGCAGGCGTTCGCTGTACGCGGTGCTGTTCTTGAGAATTTTCAAAATACTTCACTCCCGAAGTCAAAGTCGCCACATTTGAAAGTTCTCCCTTGCCGCTTCTGCCGGCAACATATCCAAAAACTTGCAGCAATACATTATAAAACTGCGACTGTTTTAGAGGCTTAGTTAAAAAAGCCGAAAAATGTACTTCTGTAGTTTCAAGTTTTTTCCAAACTTCCGCCTTGCTCAAATAAGTAAACAGCACTAAAGGTAGCGTAACTTTGCGAGGGCTTTTAACTTTGATGACATTCGGATTTAGCGCGTCGCTGCTGCTAGACAAATTGCTCAGCTCCCATGAACGAATCTGCACAGCCAAAGCCACACCGTCCATATCTGGTAGATTCATTGCCAAAATAGCCAAATCGAGCGCCGAGTTTTCTTTGATGATTTCCAAAGCTTCAGCACCCGAATTTACAGCCACCGGTATCATGCCCCAAGACTCAGCTTGGCGAATCAAAACTTGCCGATTAATAGCATGATTCTCCACAATTAACAAACGCTTACCTGTAGCAAATTCCGGCAGTTTTTCCTCAGCGCGGCTCTGAGTCGCTTCAGCAGTCACCGTGAAATAAAAAATCGAACCAGAACCAGAGATCGACGGCCCAGCAAATCCCGTAGGCGGCCTTCCTGCGATACTTTGCCCGATCGCAGAAACTATCGGTTTAGACTTAGAACTTCCCGGAGAAACCTGACTCACAACCCACATTTTACCCCCCATCATATCGCTCAAGCGCTGGCTGATAGCCAGTCCCAAACCCGTTCCCCCGTAATGTCGCGTTGTCGAAGCATCCACCTGCGAAAAAGCTTTAAACAGGCGATCGATCCGGTCACGCGGAATACCAATTCCGGTATCTTGAACAGCAAATTGAATCTCGTATTGTCTGCTATCTGCCAACTCTTCCTGGTTAACTGCTAGCGATTGCTGCTCTATAACATTGATTGTTTTTAGCGGACTATTGGCAGCTACAAGCTCGATTTTCTTAGCCGTACAACAGACCACTATTTCTCCAGTTTCTGTAAACTTAACTGCATTTCCCAGCAAATTTACCAAGATTTGGCGTAGTCTTGTGACATCTCCTAAAATATTTTTCGGAACCGAATCATCAATAAAGTAAGCCAATTCTAAACCTTTTTCCGATGCTCTCGGAGCCAGCAATTCCAGAGATTCTTCTATACAGTTTTGCAGCTCGAAGGGTGTGTGTTCCAAATCCATTTTTCCAGATTCAATCTTGGAAAAGTCGAGGATATCGTTAATAATAGTCAGCAAAGCATCGCCGCTGGTGCGAATTGTCTCCACAAAATCCCGCTGTTCTGGAGTTAGTTCCATATCC
>JAYUGZ010000056.1:0-15666 GCA_043767465.1 Cyanobacteriota bacterium | reverse complement strand
AAAACATTGCCCAGTTGACAATAACTGTTTGACGTGAACAGGATTTGCAGCGCGAGCCGGGCCTGCCAACAGTAGAGGAGTAATTAAAAGAGTAGCTGTTAATAGATGGCGTTTCATAATCCCTGTTCCTCAGCAGAATGGGTGTTTAAGTTGTTCTTGTTTATATCTACAATCTTACCACAGTTGTTTTCGGAAGTTGCGATCGAATTCACAGACTGGCTATGATATCCATTACCTCCACAACGCACAAATTGTCTCAAAAAGCTCCCCCAACTTAATGTCGCAAAACTTAACACTGCCGAACTTAATAAAGTGTCTTTTAGTAGTAACCTTTTATAGGTTAGCTAGGAAAGCAAACAGATGTGTATTTCGGAAGATAGATATGATTAGCGATGCGATGGATGATATTATAAGCTAATTATCTGGCAAAAAGTTCCCCAACTAATACATAATTTTTAATAAAACTGTCACGGGACAGAAAATTTACCACTAAAATAAAGATACAATTATAACTTAATAGGTAGAGGGAGATCCGTCACCGGTCAGCTCCCCAGCCAAAGATCGGGGTGCATTTTTAACAACTAATTTTAATTAGGTCTCAGCAGCGCTGTAAAAATCCACCTACTGCTAGGAAAACAGCGCTTTTTTGGAATGTCGCAGAGTCAACGCGATCGCAAAAATGAATTAAATATGCTCAAAAATGATTCCTCCAAATATCTGCCGACTTTAGATCGAGTAATTGACCGCTCCCCCTTGACAGTTGCGCCCGATACCCCACTATCCGAAGTAATTACCCTGATGGGCCAACAGCGCCCGAGTTGCTCTCTCAATGCAGACATTCCACCAACCGACATCTACCAGCAACTAACAGAAATCGCCAATCCCCTCACCTCAAGCGCCCTCAGAGATGCCAGAGGTATCTGTGTCTTTGTTGTGGAAAAATCCTCCTCGCAATCTGCTCAAAATTCTCAATTGCAAGGAATCTTCACCGAGAGGGATCTCGTCGATTTGATTGCTTCGGGCAAAAACTTAAAAAATGTCACCATCGCAGAAGTGATGCGGCAGCCGACTGCAACCCTGACTCAAAATGAAGATAGAGACATTTTCAGCGCCCTAATTCTGCTTCGCCAACAAAGAATTCACCACCTGCCAATATTGGATGATGGCGGTCAACTCCTAGGAGTAATTACGCCCGAAAGCATTCGCCAAGCGATGCTGCTACCTGCAAATATCTTAAAAATGCGGCACGTGAAAGAAGTAATGACCGCAGAAGTCATTCAAGCGCCTGTCACCGCGTCGGTGATGGCTTTAGCCGAGTTGATGGCGCAGCACCGCGTTAGCTGCGTGGTAATTACAGAGTTATCGATGAATTTGCCGTTTCCAATTCCCCTAGGTATTGTCACAGAACGGGATATTGTGGAATTTCAAGCTTTAGATATAGATTTGTCGCAGACGATCGCCCAAACTGTGATGAGTACCCCGTTATTTAGTCTCAAGCCTGAAGACTCGCTGTGGGTAGCTCATCAGGAAATGCAGCAGCGTTTAGTCCGCAGGTTGGTAGTAACGGGGAAACAAGGAGAACTGCTGGGAATAGTTACTCAAAGCAGTTTGCTGCGCGTACTTGACCCGATGGAAATGTCCGGGGCGATCGATATTTTGCACGCCAGCATCCAAGAACAGACTAGCGAGTTGCAAAAGGCGATCGCATCGCTGAGCTTGACTAACAGCCGACTGGAACAGGAAATCGCTACCCGCCAACAGGCAGAGGTGCGGCTGCAACTGCTAGAATCTGCCGTAGTTAATGCTAACGATGCGATCGTGATTATGGATGCCGGACACAGCGATATCTCCGATCCCACCATCATCTACGTCAACGAAGCTTTTACTCAAATGACCGGTTATCGCCCCGAAGAAATTATCGGTCAAACACCGAGTTGTCTGCGCGGGCCAGACAGCGACAGCGCTCAAGTTGCCAAAATTCGCCGCGCTTTCTCTCGCCGAACACCGCTGCGCTTGGAATTGATCAACTACCGCAAAAACGGCTCAACTTATTGGGTGGAACTCAACAGCGTACCCGTTGCTGACGAGTCGGGGAACCTCACCCACTGGGTGTCTGTGCAGCGGGATATTAGCGATCGCAAACGCATGGAACAAGCATTTTTTGAGGAAAAAGAACTCGCTCAAGTTACTCTACAATCGATCGGCGATGCCGTAATCGCTACTGACAGCGACGGCTACATTTCTACCCTCAATCCAGTTGCCGAAAAACTCACGGGTTGGTCTACCTCGGAAGCTAAAGGTTTGCCCCTCGCCAGTGTGCTGAGAATAGTTGACGAAACTACTCGGATGCCGATCGAAAATATCGCCCAAATCGCCTTGTCCGAAGGTCGAATTGTTGACCAAGGACACAACAGCTTGCTGATAGCCCGCAACAACCGCGAATTTGCGATCGACCACTGCGTCGCCCCCATCCACGCCAGCAACGGCAAAATTGTCGGGGCGGTCGTTGTATTTCGAGATGTCACCCAAGTGCGAACTCAAGCGCGGCAGCTCACCTGGCAGGCAACTCACGACCCGCTGACGCAATTGGTCAACCGCCGCGAATTTGAGTACCAGCTAGAACACGCCCTGCACAGCGCTCAAGGTTACAGCCAAGAACACGTTTTGCTTTACATGGATCTCGATCGCTTCAAAATAGTTAACGATACGAACGGTCACGTTGCAGGCGACGAACTGCTGCGCCAAGTCAGTCAGCTATTTAAAGCCAATATCCGCAAAACCGATATGTTGGCGCGTCTGGGCGGTGATGAATTTGCCGTACTCCTGTACAATTGCCCCCCAGAACACGGCTTAGAGGTGGCAGAATTGCTGCTGCAAAGCATTCAGGGATTCCGGTTTGGGTGGCAAGATAAAACTTTTTCGATCGGCGTCAGCATCGGTTTGGTGGCAATTAACCCCAAAACAGCTTCAACATCTGCGGTGTTGAGCGCGGCGGATCTTGCTTGCTACACTGCTAAAAATAAAGGTCGCAACCGGGTGCAGGTTTATCAAGCGGGCGATCGAGAATTAATCAAACAGCACAGCGAAACCCAGTGGGTAGTCCAAATTAATCAAGCTTTAGAAGAGAATCGCTTTCGCTTGTACTCTCAGCCGATCGTACATTTGCTCAACTCTCCCACCACCGGCACCCACTGCGAAATCCTGCTGCGCCTCCAGCTTGCAAACGGTCAGTTGGTGTCGCCGATGGCGTTTATTCCGGCGGCGGAACGCTACAACTTGATGCACGCGATCGATCGCTGGGTAATTCGCACTTTATTTAGTAATTTATCTAAAAACTTCACGACTAATTTATTAGTCCAAAACCCCGGGGCAGACAGCGATCAAATAGTTACATTGCCTGCTGGCTGTTCCCTGTATAATTCACAATCCTCATTTGACAAACATCCCAGCCTTTATGCAATCAACCTTTCTGGGGACAGCCTCAACGAAGAAAAGTTTATCGAGTTTATTCAGGAGCAGTTTTCCATCCATCAAATACCGCCGGAAATAATTTGTTTTGAAATTACCGAAACCGTGGCGATCGCAAATCTCAGCAAAGCAGCCAGCTTGATTTGGCAACTCAAGGAACTCGGCTGCCAGTTTGCCTTAGACGACTTCGGCAGCGGGATGTCTTCTTTTGCTTACCTGAAAAGTTTGCCAGTGGATTATATCAAAATTGACGGCAATTTTATTAAAAATATTGCCGACAGTCCTATTGATATCGCAATGGTGGAAGCTATTACCAAAATTGCTCACGTTACGGGAATCAAAACTATTGCCGAGTATGTGGAAAGTCAAGCAGTTATAGATAAACTTCAGGAACTTGGTGTAGATTACGCTCAAGGTTATTATTTGGGAAAGCCTCAACCTTGTAACTTCTGGTCTCCTATTGTAGGGGAGGTTTCGGGGGATTTTTCGGTTGATTCTTTGGCTTTTGAGGGCAAGTTGGCTTCTTGAAGAGGGAAGTTCGGCAACGGATTTTTGTAAGGATTTAACGGATTGTATTGTGTAGATATCTAACCATTCTCAGGTTCGCAGTAAGGACGGAGAGTCCTTCTTCTCCTTCTTCTTCACAGTATAGAAAGGACTTTCCCTCCGAACGAGCGAACATATTTTATGGCGGGTAATTGACCGGACACGATATTCCCCATTCCATTACCTATTACCTTCTACAGGGGACGAAGGAGATTAAGCAAGTGTTGAAGGTTTTGGGGGAGGATGCGACTTTGAGGAATTTGCTTGAGGGTAATGCGATCGCTCTTTTTTACCGAAGAGCAAAGCGGATAATTAAAGGCGATCGCTTTTCACACTTGTCTAGTTACGCCATTTACAATCGCTGAAATAAATCCATCCGATAGCGTTTGTGATGACGGGCCAAATCTAGCATCAAAAACTTTTTGCGCGGGTCGCCAAGATGTTTTAAAGACGATGCAGAATTTTGGATAAAAGTATCGTGAACTGTCTCCCCATCCAGGATAAAATAATCCCCCGCTGTCAACCGATAATGAACCATTAAGAGATAACCCCCAGGAACTAATCCAGCGATAATTTTTTCTTTAGTTTTATGCAGGTCTTCGAGCGTTAAAAAAAAGCCAACTTCTGAAAATAAAATCAAATCGAAACTCTCAGTGGGGAACTGTTGGGGAATCTGCATATTCTCAAATCGTACTTGTGGGAGATCCCTACAGCGTTTCCTAGCTTCCACTAATGCTAATTCTGAATAATCTACTGAGAGCAATCTGTCACACTTTTTGGCTAGTTCCTCTGTCAGTACACCGATAGCACAGGCGATTTCAAAAGCATTTTTGAATTGGACTTTTGGCAAAGCTTTGATCGTTGCTCGGAATTTACTGATTTCATTAAAATTCGATGTATATCCCCACGGATCGGCAGAATCGCTAAAAATTTCATCAAAAATGGTTGAAGGTACTGATTCCTGCTCTGAAGGTTTCATAGTAAATTTTTCTTGTTTAAACTACCTTTGGGAAGAATATATCAAAACAATCCGGGTTTGTCAAGAGGATTTAAGAAATATAGTCTTTCTCAGGTATATGACCATATGCTTGGGTTGAAAAGGTAATTGCTTCCCCCGCATCTGCTGTTAATTGAGAACCGAAGAAAGTCTCCGCGATTGCTTTCCGTGTCCCTCGCGAAAGCTAACGCTATAGAGCTTTCTTCGGACAGGCTTAGCTAACCCAAGCTATGCAGGTAGATGAGGTACAGATTTAGATTTTATTCCCATTACCCGTTGCCTTCTACAGCAGTTCCCACAGCTTCAATGTATTGACTGTCTAACAGAAAAGCACCTTTTTCAAAGCGAATGCCCCAATAATTGCCGGGACGCCGATCGAGTACAATACCCTCAGCGCCGATCGCAATTACATTCGCAGGCCGCAGCATCGGCATCGGTTCGGCAGTTTTGACAAAAGGTGGCATCGCCACAACTCGGACTTTTTGACCGATTGTAAATTCTTTTTCCATAGTTTTTATGTTGTGATTGGCGATCGTGACACGGCTAGGGTAGCCAAAATTTATTGTGGCGCACTTTTGGCATAATTACCCTCTACACGACCCAAAAACAGGTAGAAACCCACGACTTAAGTCGCGGAGAGATTAAGATTTTAGAGCAAAGTTCAACCTCCCAGATTCAATAGGTGCAAGTAAATCTAAAATCTAAAATCTAAAATCTAAAATCTAAAATCGACTGACAGCTTTGTGTCAAACTAATAATTGATAGAAAATGGCTGATCTGAAAGTAGGGGATAGTTGATATGGCTACAAATCGTCGCATTGAGCGTGTAGCTTCAATGATTAAGCGGGAAGTCAGCCTGATGTTGCTGAATGGAATCAAGGACGATCGCGTAGGTGCGGGTATGGTTAGCGTTACCGAAGTAGTTGTTTCGGGAGACCTTCAGCATACAAAGGTTTTTGTCAGTATCTACGGTACTGATGAGGCAAAGGCCGAGACTATGGAGGGTTTGAAATCGGCAACTAGCTATGTTCGCAACCAGTTGGGCCAACGGTTGCAACTACGCCGGACACCAGGAGTGGCATTTCTAGAAGATGGTTCCCTGGAACGGGGTGATAAAATGGTGATACTGCTGAATCAGCTTTCTGCCGATCGCAAACCAGGTATGTTTGATGACGAAGAATTGACGGATGATGGCGAAAAATTGACCAATGATGATGATGATGATGATGATTTAGAAGCAGACGAGGATTAATCTCAAATCCGGTGGCATTGGAATTATGAGCGTGCCAGCGCCCAATTCCCAATTCCCTGTTTGCACAATTCCCAATTCCCAATTCCCAATTACCCATGATTGACAATCTTTCCTTGCCCGAACTCGTAGCCCAGATGTTTGTGGTGCGCGCTTCAGGCTATTTGTTTGACCACCAAATTCGCTATCGGGCCTGGGAGCCAACCGCCGACAAACTCCGCTATTATCTGGAAAAGTTGGGCGTGGGCGGGGTGATTTTGGTGGGGGGAAGTGCTGCGGAATTGGCGGTTCGATCGCACCAATTGCAGTCTTGGGCTAAATTTCCGCTACTGCTAGCTGCTGATATTGAGGAAGGTGTCGGCCAGCGGTTCGCCGGGGCGACTTGGTTTGGGCCGCCGATGGCTATTGCTCAAATTGCGCGGCACGATGCAGGTAAAGCCGATCGCTATGCTGAACAAATGGGCGCTGTGACTGCGATCGAAGCTAGGGCGATCGGTCTAAATTGGATTCTCGCACCAGTCGTCGATGTTAACAACAATCCCGACAATCCCGTGATTAACGTCCGCGCTTTTGGCGAGACACCGGAAATTGTCGGCAAATTAGCCGCTGCTTTTATTCGCGGCGCTCTCAAGCACCCGGTTTTGACTACGGCTAAGCATTTTCCCGGTCACGGAGATACGGCGGTTGATTCTCACTTGGAATTGCCGGTTTTGCCGCATTCGCCAGCGAGATTGGCTGCTGTTGAGTTGCCGCCTTTTGTTGAGGCGATCGCCAGTGGGGTCGATGCTGTGATGAGTGCTCATTTGCTGATTCCGGCTTGGGATGACGAGTTTCCTGCTACTCTTTCTCGCAAAATTTTGATTGGGAAGCTGCGCCAAGAGTTGGGATTTGATGGTTTGATCGTGACGGATGCTTTGGTGATGGGTGCGATCGCCAATAAGTACGGCGCTAATGAGGCTGCTGTTTTGGCGGCCGAGGCTGGGGCTGATGTTTTGCTGATGCCGCTTGACCCGGAAGCGGCGATTTTGGCTGTCTGTGAAGCTGTCACTCAAGGGCGGATTTCGTTATCACAAATCAAGGAATCTGTCAAGCGAATTTGGGAAGCAAAAATTAAGGTGGGTTTGTCGATCGAGCAAACAGCGACAAATCCCAAATTCGACCCTCCGCAGCCCCCCCTGAGCAAAGGGGGGAGTTCCAGCGATTTAATTTTGCTGGCAACCACGGAGGCAAGGGCAACGGCTGCCGATATTTTGCAAGATGCTTTGAAATTTGGCGGGAAGCTACCTTTAGCGGCTCCACAGCCATCAGAGAACCAGCTTTTGCGGAATTTGATTGTGGTAGACGATGTTTTGGGTTGCGAGTTTTTGGGCAACCACACTCCGGCGATCGCCCTTCCCGAAGAGTTTGGTTACGAATTGCAACTGATTGACGATCGCACAGGCGCGATCGCTCATAATGCAGCAGGTGCAGAGGATTTTTCTCCGACAGTGCTGCAAATTTTCATTCGCGGCAATTGCTTCCGAGGCAGTGCTGGCTTGAGTCAAGCAGCTCAAGATTGGTTTAAGAAATTATTGAGGACGGGAGAACTGCAAGCTGTGGTAATTTACGGAAGTCCCTACGTTTTAGAGCAATTTTTACCGCACTTGCCTCCGACTATTCCCTATGTATTTTGCTTCGGCCAGATGCCCGCAGCCCAATCTCTCGCTCTAGAGTTGCTATTCGGCATTGATCACAAAACAGGCAATGCTTGAGTTTTTGTTGACTCGCGAAATTTGGCTTTGCTGCTGCGTCAAAACTTAAATTCATCAACCCGGTTTCTAGCCATAAATTTTGCTGATTGCGGCGCAGTATCCAGAAACCGGGAATCGGGCGCGGACTCCTAAGTCCTGAATAGAGCTTTGCAGCAGCTCAGCCTGTTAGAATAAAAAATGTACCGCGTCTCAAGATCCAAAAACAGATCTGATCGCTTACTGATGATTATTATAACTTTTTTAAATTGACCAGTGAATAGTATCTCTGTATACAGAAAAAAAATTAACTTACATATTCAGAAGTTTGGACTATATTATTACCAGGGCCATAAATTTTTAGTAAAACCTTGAGGGCGCATTATGATTCAGTCAACTATTCACCAACTCCACTACTCTTTAGATGTTATCCAGGATGAAGCGCGCCACCTCGTGCACGAGGGCATACTGAGCCGACAACAGCCTATCTACACCTTGTGTCAGTTCATCCCGCCCAGAGAATGGTCTTGCGTTGAGGGAGAACTGGAAAAATGCGACTTCTTGCTGCGCGATCGCATCGCCGATCTGATCGGTACTGAAAACTGGGACAACGACTAAAGTTTTGTTCTGTTAAATAAGTTTGCAAGTAAGTTGCAACTAAACTCTGGCTGTATTAAAGATGATCTACTCTTTAATCCTGAGAATTTTCGGCGCGCAAATTTTCCAATTGGGCCCTCAGCGCTGCCATCTGTGCGGTTAATTCTTGAATCTCTTTTATGTCTGGTTGTACAACCGGCTCGGGAGGGGTGTCAGTTGCTGTATCCGATTGCTGATGCGGGACGGATTCGCTTTCTGCATTCTCCCTCACGCCCGGTTGAGAAAAAATAGTGTCTACAAAATTCCGCGCTTCTCGATCGGTCATTTCCCCTTTTTCCAGCAACTCGTCGGCGAGTAGGCCCAAATCTGGCTGTCTGAGTTTGTCCAGATTTTCTTCTCGCTTCACGGGATCTTGCAATGTCTCAAGTAAAAAGGAAGTTGCACCTAAAGTTAGGTGAAATCCTGTTTGCAGCATTTGAGGCAGGTTGTCTGGATTCATCTAAGAAATGCCGCTAGAATGTTTTTCGGAGTTTTTAGTTCGACCGTTGCTGCCAATGCGGCGGGCTTACCGTTTTTTGAGGGAAGATCCAAATTTTTCGATCGCCCGGAGTTACGAAAAATTAGCCTTTGGGGGGATGCTTTTGTCTCTCAATATACTCATAGTATCATTACTGCGTAAATTGAGAAACGTCAAGTGTAAAGTTTTGTAACAAGGATCAAGACCTCGGCTGTAGATGTGTCAGTCGAGTTGAGATTTGAGAAAAGAGCAAAATTACTCACTGCGACGGCGAGAAACCCGGTTTCTTCCGAGATTTGCGACGAGAAACCAGAAATCTCGGAAGAAACCGGGTTTCTGAGGTCGCAAGTGCATAAATCCTATCTATTTAAGATGTGAGACTTGGAGATTTTAGGTTGAATCCAGTTAAGGATACAGCGCCTCACCGGTGGATGCGTCAAATACGAATAGCCGATCGAAGTCAAGCTGTACAGTCAGTCGATCGCCCGAGCGCAAACGAACACTCGCAGGTATTTGCAACTGTACAGTAGTTTCAGCACTCAACGAAGGCAAACTCGCCCGAATTAAAGTTTCTCGCCCCAGAGGTTCCACTACTTTTACCTCTACATCGAGAGGAACTTTTTCTAAGGCCCAAACATCTATTTTCAAATCATCGTCTGCTGCTGTTTGCGGCGTAAAGATTTCTATATTTTCGGGACGAATGCCCAAATCAAATGCTTGTCCTTCGCTGGGTTGCAATCTTTTCTGAAGCGATGGCGGACACGCTAAAGATTGACTTCCTACTTGGAAGGATTCGTTAGCATAAATTGCGGGCAAAATGTTCATAGCCGGATTGCCTAAAAATGTGGCAACCATCCGGTTAGCTGGTTTCGCGTAAATACTTTGCGGGTCTCCGATTTGTTGAATTTTTCCCCCATCTAAGACCACAATCTTATCACCTAAAGTCATCGCTTCCACTTGGTCGTGGGTGACGTAAACTGTGGTGATTCCTAGTCGTTGATGCAGTTGTTTAAGTTCGGCCCTAGTGTCGTCTCGCAGTTGAGCATCGAGGTTGGAAAGCGGTTCGTCTAGGAGGAAAACTTTGGGTTCGCGGGCGATCGCCCTTCCGAGTGCTACCCGCTGCTGCTGTCCGCCTGATAGCTGTTTGGGCTTACGTTTGAGCAGGTGATCGATCGAGAGCGATCGGGCTACTATTTCGACTCGTTCTTGAATTTTAGTTGAGTCAACATTCCGCATCCGCAATCCAAAAGCCAGATTTTCTGCGACAGTCATGTGCGGGTAAAGCGCGTAATTTTGAAACACCATTGCGACATCGCGCTGTCTAGCGGGAATGTCATTAACTAAATTATCTCCAATATAAAGATTTCCGGAAGTTGCGGTTTCCAAACCTGCAATTGTCCGCATAATTGTAGATTTTCCGCAGCCGGAAGGCCCGACTAATACCCAAAATTCCCCGTCCGGGATTTTGAAGCTGATGTTTTCGATCGCAGTCACGTTTTGGTAGCGTCGGGTAATATTTTCTAAGCGAACATTGGCCATTGTTATTAGTTATTGGTTATTTGTTATTTGTTAGACTTGTAGGGTGCGTCAGACTTTCGTTATACAACGATTATCTAGGGTTTCAGATCTGACGCACCTTACCATATGTGCCAGAATCTTTCAGGATTTATCGGGCATTATAGATTTTATCAGCAGCCGAGACTAATCTGACTCAGCCAGAAGCGGTGAGAATGCGAGCGATGTAGGCTTCTTTTGGGTGCCGCGAAGGGGGTTTCGGTGTCATGTCGCTGTCGGTACAGCCGTCTACAATCGCTGTGACGGTATCGCCAAAGCGGCGGCGGATGGCTTCGCGGGTGGTGGAACCGCCTCCATCTGCGATCGCCGGAATGAAGCCAAAGAGGAGTATCCAGCTCCTCCTCGGACTTCCCAGTGGAACCGCCTCCATCTTCGATCGCCGGAGTGAAGCAAAGCTGCGATCGCCTCATCTTCCGAAGCCGCGTATTCTTCAGAAAAATCTTGGTAAATTTTTAGTGAAAATATCCTGAGAGTTTGTTAAACTGTTGTGGCAGTTTTTTTTGACTTGTAGTCAACCATCACAGTAATGAGTCAGCAGGCAACGCTATTCCAGTACAAACCATTACACAAGCCAAACCAACTGATTGGCGGAACTGGCCAAACCGCTGTAGTGACTGGGTGGACTGTAAAGCAAGCGATCGCCAAACACCTTCACCCCCATGAGTTTGCTGTGATTGGACAGCTTTACAGTTCAACTCGTGGAATTAGCTTTCTGATTCGGAATCTTTTATTCAATCCCCATGTCCGCTTTTTAGTAATCATGAACGCTACAAAAGAAGACCTCAATGCTGGTGGATGTAGGTGCCTGCTGGACTTCTTCCGTAATGGGTTTACAGAAGGAACCAGTGATACCGGAAGAAAATGTTGGGTGATTAAATCTCCCATTACTGGGTATATTGATATTGAAATTCCAGCTAGTGCTTTGGAACAATTACGACAATCTATAAAAGAACCTGTAGAAGCAAAATCCATTTCTGAAGCTGTAGCCTCTGTCAAGTCTTACTCGCAACAGAACATACTTGAACCCTGGGGTAATCACTTAGAATTTCCTATCTCTGAAAGCGTTCCTACTATTCAACCTGGACCTCGCTACGGTCATCGGATAGAAGGAACCACGATTGCAGAAACTTGGGTTAAAATTATTCATCGCATCAAAACAACAGGTACAATTCGACCGACTGGCTACGATGGCCAATGGCAAGAATTAATTGATTTAATAGCTGTGATTAAAAATGAGCCACCAGGCTTTTACTTCCCAGAACCAAATTATCTGCCCATAGACCGTCCTTTTGTTCAAGAATACATTTCACAAATATTAGATGATTCAGTCAAACGAGAAGGTGTTAAATACACTTATGGGCAGCGTCTTCGTTCTTGGTTTGGTGGACGCGACCAAATTGAACAAGTTATTAATAAATTAATAGGTGAAATTGACGCTGCTAGTGCTGTTATGTCGCTGTGGGATGTAGCCGATCACGATTCAGGTGGTAGTCCATGCCTTAACCATATCTGGTTAAGAGTTGTGGATAACGAATTGTCAATGACTGCTACTTTTCGCAGTAACGATATGTTTAGTGCTTGGCCCGCTAACGCTATAGGATTGCGAAAGTTGCAAGAACACATTCGAGATGCGATCGCTCAGCGATCGGAGTACGATCTAAAGATGGGGCCACTGATTACCATTAGTCAGAGTGCTCATATCTACGATGATACTTTCGATTCAGTTGACCGGATTATCAACCAGCACTACCAAAAAATTGTTGACGCAGAACGTAGACGTTATTTTGATCCAAGTTATTCTGACTGCGATCCAGTGGGAAACTTCCTGATAAAATTGGAGGATAAAATAATAGTTGTTTCCCAAACAACTCCTGGTAGTGGTGAAATTACCAAGCATTATAGTGGCAGAGATCCTCTCAAGCTATTACGAGAAATTTGTGCTAATTCTCCGTCAATACAGCCTGAACATTCAGGTTACTTAGGACTGGAACTCCAAAAGGCTTTTGGCTGCATTGAAACTGGTAAAAAATATATTCAGGATCAATAAATTTAAGCCTCGTAAAGTTAAAGTATAGGAAATAGTTTATGTCAGTTCTAAGCGAGTGGGATATTATCAACGAGCTAGGTAGAGGTATATTTATTTATCCTTTCTACGAGAGAAGAAAGAGCATCAGAGGTTGCTGTTTATGCCTCAGGGCAAGTGAATATGCTTATACATTTAACATAGCTGAACCGACTCAAGAGCCACAAGACTTGCTTTTTACAGATCAGGATAATAATAAATTTATTAAAATTGCGAGCCGAAAAACTGCTATAATATGGACTGAGGAATCAGTATTTCTGGGTAATTATTTATGTGGAACAATTCATTCACAAGTAAAATTAGTGTCACAAGGCCTAGGACATATTGGAACAAGAGTTAATCCTAATTATGGAGGTGTTATGGCTATAGCTCTCCATAATTTATCAGACAATGAGATACAGATTCAAGTAGGTGAGACTATTGCATATTTAAGAATTCATAGGTTGAGTTCAAAATCTTCTTTTCCGTCGCAGTCTAGGGAGTCTCCTGGCAAGGTTAATGATGCTATTCCTGAAGGATGTCGAAGACCGAAAAAACTTAGTGACTGGTTGTTCAACGATGATCCACAAAATCGTTGGCGACAAGGAAATCCTGAGGAGATTTGGAAAAAGTTAAAGGCATCACCAGAATATCAAACAGCCAAGGATGAGCTTAAACAAAAATCTATCGGCTACCGTTTATTTTCTAAGCATTGGCCGCAGTGGGAGCCGATGGTTTGGGCAACGATTATCGGGGCTTTAGCAGCAATTGTGGCAGGTATTCCAGGATGGATAGCATTTTTCAGACCTTCTTCGCCACCTTCTTTTGATCCAAAACCAATCATCACACCAAAGACACAAATAGCACCCACCCCTAAAGCAACCTCTGTTCCAAAATAATACTGTTGAGAAAGCGTAAAAATCAATGAACAAAGTATATATATCTGGTGCTTTAACAGGAATTGAGAAACCAGCAGAAGTCAAGAGTTTCTATGAAGCCATTGGTTTGCTTTGCCAGGAAATAGGTTTTCAAGCGTATGTTCCACATATGTATACCGATCCCATCAATAACCCTGATGTTAGTCCTAGCCAAGTATTTGAAAGAGACAAACATCAGGTAAGTACATCAGATTTAGTTATTGCTTATCTTGGCTGCTTCTCTTTTGGTGTGGGAATGGAGCTAGCTTATGCTGAAACGAATAACATTCCTATTGTGATTATTTATGAAAAAGATAAAGTTATATCAAGATTTCCACTGGGTATCCCTACAGTAATTGCTGAAGTTCAGTTCCAGACTTATGAAGATGCTTTGAACCAACTCAAAAACGTTTTGGAACAGAAAAAAATACAGCAGGTTATGAATAAAACTTATCAAAGACCAAATTGGGACGAATACTTTTTAATGTTGGCAAAATTAGCCGCAACTCGATCGACTTGTCTGGCATTTCCCGTAGGCGCCGTAATCGTCAAAGACAGGCAAATTTTAGCTACTGGTTACAACGGTTCGCCCTCAGGTTCGGCGCACTGTACGACTCAGGGCTTCTGCTATCCCGGTTTGAGCAGTTGCGACGCTAGCAAAACTTTGCCATCGCGGGCCGTTCACGCTGAAGCAAATGCGATCGCCACAGCCGCAAAACACGGCATATCTACTGCTGGTGCCAGTATTTACGTCACCTTAGAACCCTGCATCTATTGTTTGAAATTAGTGATTGCGGCTGGGATTCGGGAAATATTTTACGAAACGACTTTTAACAGTGGCGAAAAAGCTGCTTTGAGAGATACTTTTATCAGTGAAGGTATTGTTGAGTTAAAACAAATTCAGCTATCTGAAGATACAGCAAAAAAGGCGGCTTTGTTTTTGTTGAGTCCTACTTCTATCCCCAAAGATGGTTTCATAGGTATTGTCCGCAATTTGTAGGTTTGGCTTGTCGAGGGAACTCTCTAGTATCAGGAGTTGCGGAGGAGACTGTGGGTAGGCGCAAGGTGCTATATACAGCGTATTCCAGGTTTGTGAAGTGTAGGGACACTCAAGCGTGCCGTGTCCCTACGGGGAGTTTATGCGTCCAGAAATGTAACATTCAACAGTTAACTGTTAACATTCAATCAAACTGTTTGACTGCTTGCAAATAGTCGATCGCCGCATCGATCCTCGAAGCATACTTAAAAGCAAACTGATCGAACCAAAATCTCTCATCCGAATTCTTATCCAACTTTTTCAGCCAAACCTGAGCTTGCCTTACTTTTTGCCTGTGCGTTTGTACGTCCAACTCCGACTGCACAATCGTTTCTGGGGGCCGAGTTGCCACTGAAGTTACTTCCTGAGCTTTATTTTGTGCTTCATGCTCAGCCTTAAGTGTTTCCTGTGCAGCCACTTCCTGAGCTTTATTTTGTGCTTCGTACTCAGCCTTAATTTGAGCTAAATCCTTGTTTAAAGCACCAGCATACAAATTTAGATCTGATGTTTTTAATGTTTGATTTGACCGCACTGCTATTGGTTGCAAAGGCGGTTGTGCTTGCACCGGCGGCTGACTTTTCAACTCAGCTTGTTTTTGAGATGCTTGATATTCTGCCTTAAGTTCAGCTAACAGGCGATCGATCGATTCCATAACTTAAAACCCCCTAAATAATGCTTCCCAGCAACCGGGCACAAATATAATCCCGCGAAATTCGCCACATCCTCAATCAGTTATTGCATTCAGCAATACTTCCGTCAGGGTCATTCCTTCGATATCATCCATCGTGACAGTATCAACGATATCGAATTTAGCTCCGGCGCTTTGCAGTTCGTCGTCCAATATCTTGAGAAACTTAGTCGCTTCCGGGGCATTCCCTACTTGAATGAAGGAAATCGCCAACTCTTCATCTCGATCGAGTTTCCGCGAAGCCTCTATAATCGTTTTCATCACTTCTTTGCGATCGTCCGGTTCGC
>JAYUGZ010000055.1:0-2476 GCA_043767465.1 Cyanobacteriota bacterium | reverse complement strand
CTGTTGAACTGCGGGGCGGCTGGATTTTTGGGTTTCCTTAGAAAACCCAAAGTCAGGAGAACATAATATGTCACAGGAATTCGTGCCCGACGAAAACGCATCCGTTCGCCCAAATTCGGATTCAGCAGCGGTATCGGAACAGGATGTGCTGCTGGTAACGCTTGTGGGTTCGCCCCAGGGTGTCCGGGAAACGATTCTCACTTTGTACCGATTGGGATTTGCCCAAGTTGGTGATTGGAGTCCCGTACAGCGCGCGGCAAATGCTGGGCACGTGATGAGTGTCCTGATTCGTCGGAAAGTGCGATCCTCTTCGTTGGCGTAGCCCCCGTAGGGGCGGGCTGCGCTAACGACTGATAGTACGTCGCCGGGAAGGTAAGCTGGGAGGTTGAGTGCTTCTGAGCAAATTTAGTCCTGGACGCGCGGGTGGCCAGAAACCGGGTTTTTTCGAGAATTCTTCGTTTTGATGCGTGGATATAGTCAAAAACCCGGTTTCTTTGTTGAAGTGCGTCCAGGACTACTAATATTATTCCAAACGTTCATTTTAGGTATTTCTCCACCAAACGTTCTTCTAACATGAGTGCAACTTCCGCATCTGTCGGAGGTGACATATCTGTTTTTGCTAGCCCTCTGAGTCGCTTGGCTGCACCTTTGCGATCGGATCGCAATCTAATTTTAACTTCGGCATCTGTTGGGGGTGGCATATCAGTTTTTGCTAAGCCCGTCATCGGTTCCACAAACCTTGTTAATGTCTAGTTATAACCCTAATCCTAAATCCTAAGACCGATCGCACTCCAATTAATCAAGGCTTTACAGTTGGGGGATTAACAGCCGTAATTTCTGCATAACGAGCAAAGTCAGTAATGTTAAAAGTTAGGATATGGGTTAAATCATGAACGAGCATAGCAGCAACTAGCCGCGCATCATGAACATTGACACCCATAACCTTATATGTTATCACCAGTCGCTCCCATTCTTGATAAATGGCTTCGGTATCCAACAACAAAGGAAAAAGCTGTTTTAAGCGATTAATTTCTGTCTCTGCTTCTGTTGCAGTACGCCCTAATCCATTTCTCTGGATCGGGCGCGTGCAGACGTTCCAAAACTCGATCAAATTTTGGGGTACGATATAAAGTTGTTCCCCGCGATCGCGCAGAGTAATCACGGCATTGACGGCATCAGGATTCATTGGGTGTGCTGTATCGATGCTACGCAGCAGTATGTTTGTATCTACGAGGAATGGCATTTAACCTCTGTCTCCATAAATGCTCTCTCGACTAATAGCTTCATCTGAAAGAGTGGGGATATTTAGGGTGCGATGACTGTCAACCCATTCCTGAAATGCGATCGACCATTCTGTTCGGGTAGCTGTTTCATAAAATGGACGTTGTTGAGGTTCTATTAGCCGTTTGAGCATCGCATCTAGTAATGGTTTAATCTGAGCCGGTGTGCGGCTGGTGATTTTTGCCAAAACCTGAGTAATAGTCTGTATGTCTTGTTGGTGAGATTGCTGAAGATTGTGCAGCATAATTATCCTTGAGTGCAAGTTTTTGGGCTAATGATGGCAAGGTCGATCGCACTTTTTAAATTGATTGTCATATTATAACTCTCATAGGGCTTACGCATGGGTGGCCAGAAACCTGGTTTTTTCGAGAATTCTTGGTTGTGATGCCTAGATTCTGCCAAAAACCCGGTTTCTTTAAACGTTTTTATTAAAACAAACTGATAATACCGCTATTAGGAGTGTCACTTAAAACTGCGATCGCACCATAGTTATCTCTGAGTAGCCCCTCGATATCCCGCGTCGAGCAATTTCCGCGCCGTATCCAAATTACCTTGGGAGGAAACCCCAGCAATAGACTCAATTCACTAAAATCCGCATCCTTGGTAATGACAATATAATCATGTTGACGAGCATAATCCCAAACTTCGCGATCGGGTGCGGTAGGTAATCCAATTGCATCAACATGAGCGGAATCTGGATAAATATCAGCAAGGAGATTGACCAGACGAGGAGAGAGATTTTGGTCAAACAACAGTAGTTTCATCACCCAACAACTAACATAAACTGCTCTCGTTTAGCTGCGAAACTCAAGCAAGCTAAAATATCCTGTTGTGTGAGATAGGGAAAATCATCTAGGATTTCTTGGTAAGTCATCCCAGAAGCGAGATATTCCAACACGTCATAAACCGTAATTCTCATACCTCGAATACAAGGTTTACCACCTCGCTTACCCGGTTCGATCGTAATGATCTTAGCGATGTCTTGTTCTGACATGGCATTTTTCCTTTAGCTACTGTTTTCAATTTTAGCATCAAAGGATAGCGATCGGTACTTACCTCGATCGCACTTTTTAAATTGATTGTCATATTATAACTCTCAAGTCATTGGCTGAAGTAGCTAACGTAGGATTAGCTATCACAGAGGGTTGGGGAGATGGAGATGGAGACTTGGATACGGCCGATACTCGGCGTAGGA
>JAYUGZ010000054.1:0-2476 GCA_043767465.1 Cyanobacteriota bacterium | reverse complement strand
TAGTTGTTAGTTGTTAGTTGTTAGTTGTTAGTTGTTAGTTGTTAGTTGTTAGTTGTTAGTTGTTAGTTGTTAGTTGTTAGTTGTTAGTTGTTATTTGTTATTTGTTATTTGTTAGTTGCCATGCCCCATGCCCCATGCCCCATGCCCTATGCCCTATGCCCAATTTAATCAAATACGCTCAGCCGCAGAGTTTTAGCTATTTGTTCCAATAGAAACAAACCCCCCACAGAATTTCCCTCTTTATTCAGGGGCGGACTGTAAGATGCGATCGCCCCTTCGCCCGGAATTACCGAAAGCATTGCCCCACTCACACCCGACTTAGCCGGCAATCCCACCCGCAGCGCAAACCTGCCAGATGCTTCATACAAACCGCAAGTAGCCATCAGCGCTTTGACAGTGCGGGAGTTTTCCGCGATCGCTTCACCACCATTTACCAACACCATTCCCAGCTTCGCTAAATCCTCAACAGTTCCCGACAAACAGCAGACGCGATTGTAGGTTTCTAACGCAATTTCCGAGTTTTGAAGATAACCCGATTCTACCATTGCTAAGGCGATATCCCAATTATTTTGATTCGGATTTGCATTTACTGAATCGAGCATTAACTCGTCAACAAATAACTCGCTGTTTGCTTGTTGATTCAGCCAATTTCCCAGGTTTTGACAGCGTTCAACCGCATTTTCACCGGGAATTAAAGACGCAAGGGCGATCGCCCCGCTATTAATCATCGGATTTCTCGGCTTTCCTTTATCTGTTTCCAGTTGAGTCAGGGAATTGAAAGGCATTTCCGAAGGATCGCAGCCCACGCACTCAAACACCGCTGTTTCGCCCAATTCGCACAGCAAATAAAGCAGCACGAAGGGCTTGACGGCGCTCATCAGCGGGAATGTTACAGCAGCGCTGCCCCAGCTCAAGATTTGACCGTCAATTGCCCGAATTTGCACGGCAAACCCTTGTCTCTCGGCTCGCGCAAGCAGAGGTATGTAGGCGGGTATGTGACCGGATTTACTGCGATTAATTGCCTCTGTTGCCCAATCTGCCAGTTGTTCTGGTGGCAGGGAAGATAGTTTGCTGGTGGGTGTTTTCACTGTCGATGATTTAGAGCGTGTGAGATTTTAGATTGGCCGTGCGATCGCGCAATCCAGCTAAAAACCCGGTTTCTTAAAATAATTGTGCCACTTCAGATCCTGGCAGAAACCGGGTTGGCGATCGCACAAGCCAAACTCAGCCTTAAAATTGATTGACGTTTTCGCTTGCGTGGAGATAATAAATTTATGGACAAGTTTTGAGAAAAATCTGTCTTTGCATAAAAACCTCCTTTTCACCCAGATAGATAATTAGCAGCTTTCAGGCAGCGCTGCTACAAAAAAACAAGCACTAGCTTGAAATGCCTTCAGGTTCTGATTTTCGTTCCCCAGCACGGGGCGGGGTGCATATTTAATTTAAATTTTTCAGAGTTCGCGTAATCCTTTCCGGAAACCCCCCGAACCTCTGAGAACTTACTATCCAACCAGATCTACCAAAACCAGGATAAAACAATGCCAGACGAAGCGAAAGCAGAAGCACCAAAACCCGCTCCACTGATTTTTAAGGGTGTGTGCAAAGACGGAGTTCTCAAAGGAAAAGAAATTGAGGGTAAACTAGACATCAAAATCAACGTTGAATCCGTCACAACCCCAGCTCCACCACCAACAAAATCCAAGTGGGAGGAGCCTATATTTTGGGCGGTGTTTTTATTAACTGCCAACTTTGCCGTCGGCGACCCCGCCGGAATGAGACAATACAGCCCCCCACAAAGGTCTGATTCTCATGAGATGTTAAACCAATCTGGGGAGCAGTCGGTGTTGCCTAAGAAAAACACCACCAACTCGCAACTTTAGGCCCTGGGAGCCTGCCAGCCGCGCAAATAGTAGTAAAAAGACCCGAAATATTCATCGAATACTTTCGTCGTAGTTACCAAGGCTTCTGCACTAGGCAAAAACTTCCCTGCGTCTAAGCGGAGTCTAGTTTTCCCTCCTGCGGTGGGCTGGTAAGTGTAGAAGTCGGTAGCTCTGGGAATTACCTGAATTCCCATATTTGCAAATGCTAGGCTGGCACGGCGCATCTGAATCGCAGATGTTACCAGGATTACTTTGCGCCCGACACCGCGGCTGTCGAGTATCTTTCTGACTTCTTGGGCGCTGGTGCGTATATTCCGGCCGTTATCGTCCAGAACAATACTGTTGCGTGGCACGCCCATGTTGTTTGCTAGCAAAGTTTCGATATCCTTAGCTTCGCCAACAGAGCCTTCCAACTCCGGTCTCGGGCCAGCCGTAACGATAAGTAAAGGTGCTAGTTGCTTTTTGTAAAGCACAGCAGCATAGGGCAGGCGATTGCCTGCATCTGTCAGTTGAATTGCCCCTCGGTTGAGGATGTGAGGCGAAGTGGTTCCCTTGCCCAGCAGGACGATCGCCGCAGCAGTTTCGTCGCAGCAAAC
>JAYUGZ010000053.1:0-6173 GCA_043767465.1 Cyanobacteriota bacterium | reverse complement strand
TGAATAAGCTCTTGCAAAACTTCTGCATTATTAGCCGTGATTCCCAAAACCGATGCAAAGACTCTGGCTTTGTGTTTTCCGCGAGAATGCTCTGGATTCAAGCAGTAGCCTACCAGCTTTTGCAGAGAAACTTCAGCCCGATCGCCATTGGGTAGTTTCATTATAACTCCTGCTCACCCCCTAATTAGTTTCAATTTTTATTGTAAGGTAGATGCTTTGTCCCTGTTGCTTATAATTATAATCTTCATCGTAGTCAATAGTACCAAACAATTCCAATATTTTTAATTGTTTGCGACGTTGAATGTACTCGCGTAAAGCCGCTTCGATTAATGTAGTAGGTGTTGGATGGTTACTCAAATCAAGGGCTTCTTGAAGGAGAGTTTTGTCAATTTCGAGCGTAGTTACCATATATTTTCAGGAGTGCAAGTAGGGTATCACGCAATTGCCACCGAACAATGCTGTAATTTTAGTGTAGCACTGAAACTCCATCAATAGTGCGATCGCCCTTATTGTCCGTGCATTGCGATCGCTCCTTTCCCATCCCGAATCCCAAAGGGCGATCGCGCTTATTGTCCGAAAGTGCGATCGGCATTCCTTAAGTTAAAATATAAGTTGTCAGATTAGATAATATAACTTATCAGATTCAGAAAGGACAAGTTATGCCTGTAAACTGGAGAGAACATATCGTTAGTACCCCCGATGTACTGCGAGGTAAACCAAGAATCCAAGGAACTAGAATTCCCGTTAGTCTGATTTTAGGATATTTAGCATCAAATAACACTGTAGAACAAATCATGGACGAGTTTCCAGATATCGTCAAAGAACAGATAGCTGCTTGTCTTGATTATGCTCGTGATTTGTCGGATTTTGAAACAGTTGCCTAATGAGTTTAAGATTGTTCATCGATCAATGCGTTCCTAAGTCTATTATTCAAATCCTTCGTGATACCGAGCATGAAGTTTTTGTATTGGGAGATTACATCCCAATTGAATCTCCCGATATTATTGTCATTGCCAAAGCTCAGGAATTAAATGCCATACTTGTTTCTCTGAATGGAGACTTCGCAGATATTGTGACTTATCCGCCAAGTTCATATCAAGGAATCATTTCTATTCAACTGAGAAATCACCCGGAAATTATTCCTCAGTTGATGGCAAGGTTAACAGAATACTTATCATTGCACGATAGTGAGGAGCATTATCGAGGTAAATTACTACTGGTAGAAGTTTACAGAATTCGCATTCGAGAGTAAAAATTGATAGCGATCGCTCTTTTCCCCCAAATAACCAAAAGGGCGATCGCCTTTCCCATGCCGAATCCCAAAGGGCGATCGCGCTTTTTGTCCGAAAGTACGCGCGTGCGAAGCTATCCCGTAGGGAATCGCCCTATAATTTTAGCATCGCAACAACTGTCAAATTCAACAGACGGTATAATTGAAAAATCAGCATCAATCAAATACAGTCAATTAATGCCATGATTGCTAATTTGCCCCTCAAACTGCCTCACTTGCCCAACAGCTTACCCAGTGAAGGTTCTGTCCGCATTGAGTTAGTCAACGGACTATTAATATTTAGCGCTTCTATTCAAACCCAAGAACGAATTAAAAATTTAACAGCTCAACAACAAGCATCAAATCTAACTTCCGAAGAACAAACAGAATTGGATGGATATCGAGAATTCATTAGCTATCTAAATTTGGTAAATCAAACCATGAAAAATACTTTTCTATATGCTTTGCGCGGCACAGTCATTGACTACGATCAGCCGTTTGAACCGGCGGTTTCGTTGGAAGATTGGGAAGTGCTACAATGATTGTACTAGATACTCATATATGGATTTGGTCGGTTGACAATAACACACGACTGACTCAGAAACATCGGGACTGGATACAACAATATCAATCTCAAGGTTTAGGAGTCAGTATCATCTCTTGTTGGGAGGTTTCTAAATTAGTAGAAATGGGAAGACTTACTTTGTCCGTTACAGTTGATGAGTGGTTAAAACAAGCTTTGGCTTATCCCGGAGTGCAGCTACTCGAACTCACTATTCCCATCATTGTAGAGTCAACTAAACTCACAGGTTTTCACCGCGATCCAGCAGATCAAATCATTGTGGCAACTGCGAGAATTTGCGCGTGTCCGTTACTAACTGCTGATGCAAAAATTCTGGCATATCCTGATGTACAGACTCTTCAGTGACAGGTAACAAATGCCTTAAGATGAATCTTTAGCTTGCGTTAGTCAGTTTGTCGGCATCTATGAAGACTTGTCAAAGCTCGATCGCCTTTATTGTCTGAAAGTGCGATCGCCCTTATCGAACTTCTATTCCCTCACATTACTAAGCAACTGCAAGTTCATATTGCAGAACTAAAATTTCATCTGCTTTCAAAATAACCATAGCATATTCAATCCCTTGACTATCAGCAAACTCCACTAAATAGTGACATTTATTGCCCGTATCATACACTTCGACAATAGTTCCCACAAGTCCTACTGGGAAACTCAAAAGTGATTTTCAGGACGGGTAAAGCAAGGATTTACCCTTCACTTACCCGCCCCCACGGTAAAATTTACGCCCTATCTATTCCTTAACTTCGCCCCACTAAACTCAGAAGCAACAATCATTGAGCCAATCCCCGCATCCGTAAAGATTTCTTGCAGCAAAGCATGAGGAATTCGCCCGTCAATAATGTGAGCACCCTTCACACCCTGAGCCAAACTCCGCACGCAACAATTAACCTTCGGAATCATCCCCCCAGACACAATTCCGGACTCAACCAACTCTCTCGCTTCCTGAATATCCAATTTAGCAATCAGACTCTCCGGCTTGTGATAATCCTCCAAAATTCCCGCAGTATCAGTCATCAAAATTAACTTTTCTGCTCCCAATCCAGCCGCAATTTCCCCGGCAACTGTGTCAGCATTAATGTTGTAAGATTGACCGTGTTCATCCGCCGCCACGCTCGACACCACCGGAATATAACCGCTGTTTACTAAAGACTCCAAAATCTGGATTTTTACGCCGCTAACTTCACCAACAAACCCAATTCCCTCCCGGCCATCTGGACGAGCTTGAATTAGATTCGCATCCTTGCCGCACAATCCTACTGCTTTGCCGCCAGCTTGGTTGATTAAGGAAACAATTTCCTTATTTACCTTTCCTACCAAAACCATTTCTACGACTTCCATCGTCGCGGCATCAGTCACCCGCAAACCATCCTTAAATTGTGGCTCTATTCCCAATTTTTCCAGCCAAATATTAATTTCTGGGCCGCCGCCGTGAACCACAACCGGACGCATCCCCACGCAAGCTAGCAGCACAATATCCCGAACAACTTTGTCTTTGAGAGTGCTATCTTTCATCGCCGCACCGCCATATTTGACCACAATCGTGCGGCCGGCAAAGTGTTGAATGTAAGGCAGTGCTTCGGACAGCACCTCTACTCGATTAGTGTCCGGATTCCTAACAAAATCGCTTTGTTTGAGCATGGGTAATTTACAAAAGACTAAAAAGTTAATTCTAAACTTTAATGGCTAAAGCACATATCAACAGCCACAAAAATCACTTTTTCCTTGATTTTATCAACGCTTTGCTCGATCGATCGCCCTTTTCGAGACCAATCCTCAAAATTTTAATAGGTTTTTTTAATAATTTGACTTAAAATTTTGTATTATAACTTATAGAATCTTGCTAAAGTCAAGAAATGTATAGCTCCCTTGATTTACTTAACGTTATATGTTAACTGCTGTCGCCCCGGACTCCCAAAACTCTCAGTACAAGCTACCATCAGAGGCTGACTCGTCCCCCAGGATGACGGTATTTTGCGATTTAGACGGGCCAATTGTCGATGTGTCCGATCGCTACTACGCCACCTATCAACAGGGATTAGCCGACACTCAAGCAGCTTATGATGCCAGGGGAATCAACCTCAACCTCCAAATCCTTAGCAAACAGCAGTTTTGGCAAATGAAACAAAACCGAGTCCCCGATGCTGAAATAGCCAAAAGTTCCGGCTTGTGGGGAGAAGAAATTCACGTTTTTCTGGGATGCGTGAGTCGGATTGTCAATCAGCCCGACTTGTTGCACTTAGATCGCATCCAGCCGGGAGTGCAATGGGCGATCGCACTTCTGCACTCTCGTGGCGTGCGGCTGATTTTAGTCACCTTGCGGCCGAGAAATCAAGCCGTTCAACTATTGCAAAATTACGGTTTAGCCAGACTGTTTACCAGTATTCGTGGCACTCAGATGCCGGATGCCGCTTATCACAACTATACAGCCTTAAAAACCGAATTGTTGGCTGAAGTTGCAGAAGAATTTGAGTCATCGCTGGGTTCGGCTTGGATGATCGGAGATACCGAAGCAGATATCCTCGCAGGACAATCATTGGGAATACCAACAATTGCCGTTACCTGCGGCATTCGCAGCCGCTATCAACTGCAAAAGCACCAGCCTAATTTCATTCTCAGCGACTTAATTATTGCCGTTCATCACTTATTAGGTCTGGGCCAACAAGTGATTGTAGACTGACAGCCGTTAACAGTTAACTGTTATTAGTTAACTGTTATTGGTTAACTGTTATTAGTTGACCAATAACCAATAACCAATAACTAATAACCAATAACCAATAACTAATGACTAAGATTTTTCTAATTTTCTGGTCATTTCCCATAAACGATTGAGGGGAAAATAAATCACCGGAGCCCACAGACTGCTGAGAATAGCAGAACACAAAGCCACTCGCTGGTGATAGCTCCAAATTTCCAGTAAAGCCCGATCGCCCATAGCGAAAAATTGTAGTCCCATCACCGTTTCCGCCACCACCGCCATCCCAAACACAATTAACGCGATCGGAATCGGATCTCTCTCAACAATATCAGCCGGAATCGACCAGGTTTTCTGCAAAACAACTGTCAACACTCCTACAACAACTAGACTTACAGCGTGGGTGGGATGATGAGCCGTCATCGCATCTTGAAGAAACCCCAAAGCCAAGCCCATGCTAGCAGCCCCCATAACTGTACGTTTCCGCTTAATACTCCAAGCTACCAACCAAATTAACAGCCAGTTCGGGCCAATTCCCAGCAATTCCATTCCCGGGAAGCGAGTAGGCAATATCAGTATGCACAGCAGCACAGAAACAAATGTAACGCTGAAGTTGAGAAATTGGCGCGATCGCGAAGACAACCGAGATAAACGCTTCATTGCTGCTTTGCTCCCCCCGAAGGTGCAGGAGATTGACCCTGCGAAGCCTTAATTTCAGCTTGCTTATCGTGGGGATAAACCACCGCCCACTCCAGAGAATTCATCGGTGCAGAGAACTCAACAACAGCTTCTGGAGCCGGAGTTTTATTCATATCAACCGAAACCACTTTTCCCACCGGCAAACCAGCAGGGAACAACTGACTGAAAGAAGAAGTTGAAACCACATCCCCAGGCTTGACATTGGGAACATTATCAAAGAACTCCATCACAGCCTGATTGCCACCTTTACCACGCATAAAACCCATGTTGCGACTGCGAGTAATTCCCACACCCAATTGACTTGTAGGGTCGCTGGCTAACAGCACCAAGCTAGTATTAGGAGTAACGCTGACAACCCGACCTACCAAACCGCCGGGGCCCATCACAGTAAAATCTGTTTTGATGCCATCATTACTACCGCGCCCCAAGGTTACTTGCTGCCACCAATGGTCAGCGCTGCGACCGACAATTGGAGCGACAGTCCCTTTAGGTTTCTTAGCAGAAACGTAACCTAAAAGCTCTTTTAGCTTCTGATTTTGAGTTTCTAATTCTAATACCTGCGCTTGCAATTCTTGAGTACGCGCCGAGATCAGTTGCTCTTGCCCAGAACCGTTAGCTTGAAACGGACGAGACACCCAATTGTAAACTTCAAACAGTGCAGCACCTTGTGTTTGTCTAACTCCCCAAGCCGCAGTTACAGCTAAACCTAAAAGAGCAATTTGCAGACGCAGATCCCACCACCTGCGGAGTGTGTTTTTTAGCATAATCTCAGTAATGTAAAAATGTAAAATTGTTATGTCAGGATTTTAGATTTTAGATAGCAGCCCTATTCCTAAATCCAAAATCCCAAGTTTGTTAACTACATATTGCGCGACGACTGCCCGCTGAAAACCCGTTCCAACTGTTTGTTTTCCAATACCCTACCAGTTCCC
>JAYUGZ010000052.1:0-2477 GCA_043767465.1 Cyanobacteriota bacterium | reverse complement strand
TCGGAATAAAGACGGCGTGGTGGTGCAAGCTGATGCAAGACCGATACTGCGCAACAATTATATTGAAAGCAACCGCCGAGATGGAATTGTGGCGATATCCAGAGCTCTGCCGGATTTGGGAACTTCGGCGGAACCGGGGGGAAATGTGATTCGTAACAATGGTCAATATGATGTGAACAATGCGGCGAAAGGTCAAGTAATCCCAGCTTACGGCAATCAATTGTTGAGCAATCGGACGACAGGATCGATCGATGTGGCGGGAACTTTTAGCCCGCCGCAGCCCATTGCGGGAAGTGCTTTGCAGCTAAGGGTCGATCGACCTTCGAGTATCGGCGGCCCAGAAACTTCTCTCCCTGCTTACAATCCCGGGCGACTAACTCCCAGAGTCGAAAGAGCGCCAATTATACTACCGCCGCCGGTTTCCAGGCGACCGGCATCCGCCAGAACTCAGTTGCGGCAAGAGCTTGCTCCGAGAAATGCCGCTCCTGAATCAGAAGGAACTGGGGCGATCGCAATTCCCGTACCAGATCCTGATTCTAGATCCGTTAGGGAAAGTTCGGTACAACAACCCATAATTCCGCCCAATTTTGATAGTTCGAGTTCGGTTGCTTCCGATGGTAAATTGCCGGTTCCTGGCCGCAACATTCCCCTAGGGAGGGGCGGCTTTGTACCTGGTGTTTTAGGGGGGAATTCTTTGCCCGATTCCGAGAATTCGCCGAGGCTCGATCGAGCTTCCGCTTTGGGTTTCCGGTATCGAGTTGTGGTTGATGCCGAGAGTTCGGGCGATCGCCAAAAAATGCTATCATTAGTTCCCGATGCTTTTCGGACTTTTACCAACGGGCGATCGGTGATTCAAGCAGGTGCTTTTCGGGAGCGCGAAAAAGCTGAAGAATTGCTACAAATTCTCACCACTAATGGTTTGAATGCTCGCATTGAAGACATTAAATGAATATAGAGCAGACGGCGGTTGAAACCAGGTTTACACAAACGAATTGGGCCTCCGCGGAATGAAGAAAATAACGCGGTTTCAACCGCCCGGTCTTCAACCCGCTCCCGTCGCGTGAGTGTCTGTGTAGACGCGGTTTCAACCGCCCGGTATAAATCAAAAATTTTAGGGTCTAGCATATCGGATGCCAGACCCTAAAACATTTGTGAGTTAAATTGATTCAAGTGGGTTTTTAGCTATGCTGAAACTCAGCAAAACTACTACTAAGGTTGACTTTTTGGCAACTACTCTGCGAGCGAGCTAGCTATTAGCGGAGCCTATTCAGACTTCTGTGTTTGATTGTGCGATCGCAATTCTAACTTGATAACTGTCGATTTCTCAAATCGCCTCAAGCTATTTCACGAATTTCGAGCGCAATGTCAACCTTTCTTTGCTAATAAACTACCAAGATTCAGGCGTTGCCTGCGAACTAGAGTCGATCGGGACAAATACTCTAATTCAAAATTTTTATCCAAGTTTTTTGTGCTTCTTGGTTCTGCCCCTCATGTATTTAGACTAACACCAACTGCGCGCCTGACAATACTTTGTTTACCAAACTTGACACTTTTTGACGCGCCGAAATACTTCAGAAAGCGATTATTAACAATTTGTACGATCGCACGTTAGCGCAATGTGCATATCCGGCAATATTCGCCTGCTGTCACCGCAGCAGAGCTTCCCAAGTAGCGCGGCCGACAATGCCATCTGCTGGTAGCTGATATTTTCGCTGAGCAGCCTTGACAGCAGCTTCAGTTTCTGGGCCGAACACGCCGTCAGCACTGACGCGCAAAAATCCCTTAGCCCTGAGCCGCTCTTGCAAATCTCTGACTGCCAGGCCGCGCATCCGTCTTCTCAAAACCGGAAAATTCGTCGTCTGTGGTTGAGGGCTAATCTGTGTGTTTTCGGGAGTTGCGGGAGTGTTGGCGATCGGGCTTTCAACAGCGATCGCAGCGGCCGGAAACAGCCTGTTCCAAGTATCTTGACCGACTATGCCGTCTGGGGCGATTCCTGCTGCTGCTTGGAACTTAGACACGGCTGTAGCGGTGCTTTGTGAGAAAATCCCGTCTACATTGTCATTGTAAAATCCCAACAATTTAAGAGCAGCTTGGAGTTCGGTAACATCTGAGCCGCGACTGCCGACTTTGATTGCGGGGCGGGCGATCGCACCTGTTTGGGCTGTTTGGGCGATCGGGCTGTGATTGTTACCTGGTTCGGAGGTAGGTAGCTGTGCCGCAGCAGGAGTAGAGGCGATCGCGCCCACTGCCAATAAACCGCACAAACTCCAGCCCAGGAGCAAACTCGGAACTTCGCGGGCTTTATTCCAGCTTCCTGTCAGGTTTCGGGACATGGAAAATTTGACCTCTGCAAAACTCCGTAGCGATCGTACATCAAATCTGGCAAAAATTGGGCATCGGGCATCGGGCATCGGGCATCGGGCATCGGGCATCGGGCATCGGGCATCGGGCATCGGGCATCGGGCATCGGGCATCGG
>JAYUGZ010000051.1:0-2480 GCA_043767465.1 Cyanobacteriota bacterium | reverse complement strand
TTAACAGTAAAATTTATCAGCAATCCTGTACTTACTTTTGGCTTGAACCTAACTCCTATTTCCCGTCTCAATCTGCCAACAACCGATCGCGAAAACGCACCCATTCTCCCGAACCCGTATCAATTAGGAACTTAAACACTTAATGTCAGATCTAACCCAACTCGAATATTCCAGAACTCAGTCTACAGTAGATGCCACCTCCCCAACCGACGAAGCGCGCGGTTTGATCCTCACCGCTGCACAAGCAGCCGACGATCGCAAAGCAGTTGATATTGTATTGCTCCAGGTGTCAGAAGTATGCTATCTGGCTGACTACTTTGCGATCGTCACCGGATTTTCCAACGTGCAAGTACGAGCTATCTCCCAAGCGATCGCAGACCAAATAGAAGAAGAGTGGGGACGCTTGCCGCTGCGTACACAAGGGCTATCAGACGCCAGTTGGGTCGTCATGGACTACGGCGACGCGATCATCCACGTCTTTAAACCTCAAGAGCGCGAATTCTACAATTTAGAAGCGTTCTGGGGACACGCCGATCGCCTTGACTTTTCCCCCGCAGAGGAACGCTAATGTGAAAAACGCTTCTATTTCTATTTGTCCTGTTCCCCAAGAACAGCGACCGGTTAATGAATACCAAGAACTTACAGAATCCTGGTTTTTTAGCTGGGTGACTCTCGATTGGCCCGCATATCTGGCAAAACTGGCTTGGGTATGCGGTTGGAGTTGTTTGGTATCCGCCCCGATAGCTGCTTCTAGCTTTGCTCCACTCAAGTATCCAGTTCAGTTTGCCCTGTGCGGTGCTGCCGGTGCCGGTTTTATTCTAGGATTAGCTTTGCTGCGACTTTACTTGGGTTGGTTCTACGTGCGATCGCGCCTTTCAAATCCCACAGTCGTCTACGAAGAGTCTGGCTGGTACGATTGTCAAGCTTGGCCTAAAACTCCCGAAGTTTTAGTTCAAGACCAGTTGATTGTCAACTACGAACTAGAACCAATTCTCAGGCGTCTGCGGCAGACATTTTATGGTTTGACAGTATTGCTGGTTGCCGGGGGAATAATTTGGAGCTGTTTGTAATCGAAAATGGTAACAAGAGAGTTTTGAGTTGTGGGGGGGCAAAGAGTGTCCGCCCCGCAAGTTTTGAGTGAGAAACGATCGCCAAAAGATTAACCAAGCAACCCGCAACTCACAAATTACAACTGGCAACTCAAAACTTTCACGGGCCCCAGTCTAAAATCTAAAATCTAAAATCTAAAATTGATATGACAAGGGGAAAACGAACCCAAGCTCCCGAACTGGAAGTCACATTGCTGCGCGAAGGTATTGTGGAATCTAGGCACCGCGCCCAGGCCGCCGTCTGTGACAAACGCGGCCGCGTTCTGTCCGTTGCCGGTAACTCGGAAACGGCGACATTTATGCGTTCTTCTCTCAAACCGTTTCAAGCTTTGGCTGTGACGGCGAGCGGCACTTTGGAACGCTACGAATTGACCGATCGAGATTTAGCGATTATTTGCAGTTCTCATCAAGGTACGATCGAGCAATCGCGGCAGGTGTTTAACGTCCTGTGGCGCTGCGACATTGACCCATCTAAACTTCAATGCCCGATTCCTGAAGGCAAAAAGAGCGCCCTGCAATACAACTGTTCCGGCAAACACGCCGGAATGCTGGCTGTCTGTCAGCAACTGCACTGGCCGCTGGAAACTTATTTGCGCCGCAAACATCCTGTCCAGCAACTTATTTTGGGCAAAGTGGCTGACTTGCTAGCAATGCCTGCCGAAGAGTTTATCAGTGCTCGCGATGACTGCGGCGCTCCTACCTATTTATTGCAGTTAGGACAAATGGCGTCTTTGTACGCTAAATTAGCCTCCGGCGACAATGTGGATATGGAGCGGATTGTCCGTGCTATGACTCACCACCCGATGATGGTTGCCGGTGAGGGCAAATTTGACACGGAACTGATGCGCTTGACTCAAGGCGAATTGGTGAGCAAGTCCGGCGCCGAAGGGGTGCAGTGCATTGGCCGGGTTGGCGAAGGCATGGGCTTGGCGATTAAAATCACGGATGGCGGAAAGCGCGCTCAATTTGCTGTGGCGATTCACTTGCTCAAGCAGTTGGGCTGGATTACTCCGACGATCGCCGAAACTCTTTCGGACACTTACCTGACTCTCAGCGAATTTAAGCGATTGGAGGTGGTCGGCGAAGTTTCGATGCTTTAGTGCGATTGAGACTCGCTCGCCGATTTCAGCAACCCCTCCCACAATCTCAAAAGTTTTTTTGATTTAGGGGTTGCAATTTTCAGAAAGGTATGGTTATATTAGAGAGAGACAAAAAACGACGCGGGATAGAGCAGCCTGGTAGCTCGTCGGGCTCATAACCCGAAGGTCAGTGGTTCAAATCCACTTCCCGCCACCAACTTGAAACAAACCCTGTAATCGTTGAGGTTCCAGGGTATGATTTTGGGAAACGAGTAGAAAGATAGATAAGCGA
>JAYUGZ010000050.1:0-6181 GCA_043767465.1 Cyanobacteriota bacterium | reverse complement strand
GGCATTTCCCGCAGGCGAGAAATTAGCTATGCCCGTCAAATAGGGATGTATTTAATCCGGCAGCACACTGCTTTGAGTTTGCCGAAAGTTGGCGAAGTATTCGGCGGAAAAGACCACACGACTGTGCTTTACAGTTGCGACAAAATCGCTCAGTTGCGCAACACAGATCCGACTTTAGCTCAAACTTTGCGTCAGTTGAGCGATCGAATTAACGTTGTCAGCCGCAAAAGTTGATTTGAAGTCAGTAGTCATTAGTTATTGGTTATTGGTTATTGGTTATTGGTTATTGGTTATTGGTTATTGGTTATTAGTTATTAGTTATTAGTTATTTGTTATCTACTGCCAATGCCCAATGCCCAATGCCCAATGCCCAATGCCCAATGCCCAATGCCCAATGCCCAATTCCCCATTCCCCATTCCCCATTCCCCATTCCCATCACAGAAAATCTTGCCTGTGGAAAAACCTGTGGACAAATCACCCTTATTTTGTGGAAAACATGACTGCATCGCCCGAAACAGTTTTTGTACCCAAATCGGCGGGCGATCGGCTTTTCCCAGCTTTTCCACAAGTTTTCCACAGGCAAAAAGCAACTACAAGCCTTTTCAGGCAAGCACTTTATTTTGTTTTCCACAGTTTACACATAGCGATCCCCACAAAAATAATTCAAGAAATTAAAAAAAATCTGGTGCTGCGCGCGCATACACAGAGAAAAACCGACTCGTCGGCTTTCTGTGATAGGATTTGCTTCTGTCTCAAATCCGGTTAATTAACCTTCCTCCCATGAAATTGGTTTGCACCCAAAGTGACCTCAACGCCAACCTCTCGTTGGTAAGTCGGGCCGTTCCCTCCCGCCCGACACATCCGGTACTAGCCAACGTGCTCTTAGTCGCGGATGAGGAAAATCAGCGGGTTAGCTTAACAGCTTTCGATCTCAGTTTGGGCATTCGCACCAGCTTTGCAGCAGAAGTGACTGGCGGCGGCAGTTTTACCATACCCGCAAAATTGCTCAACGATATTGTTTCCAGACTCCCAGATGGAGAACTTACTTTAGAAGACGAAGCCGGGGACACCGTAGCTTATCTCACTTGCAGTTCTGGCAGCTACCAAGTCAGAGGCATGGGCCCAGAAGAATTCCCAGAATTGCCCGCAATCGAAGCAGGAAGAATCCTCAAATTGCCACCGGAAGCCTTGATAGAAGGACTCAAAGGAACTTTATTTGCCACAAGCCCCGACGAAGCAAAACAGGTACTCGCAGGCGTGCACTTAAAGGTCTTGCCAGATTGCCTAGAATTTGCAGCTACAGACGGTCACAGATTGGCAGTAGTTCAAACTCCCAATGAAAAAGCCGAAGGCGAAGAAACCGAAGCAGAATTTGAAGTGACAGTCCCCGCTAAAGCATTGCGGGAAGTAGAAAGAATGCTGGTGATGCGACAGTGGACTGAACCTGTCACCCTGCATTTCGAGCACGGTCAAGTAGTGTTTGAATGGGCCGACCAGCGGCTGACAACTCGCACATTGGAAGGGCAATATCCCGCATACCGACAGTTGATTCCACCCTCTTTTGAGCGGCAAATTACCTTAGAAAGGCGATCGCTCTTAGCAGCAGTAGAAAGAATAGCAGTTTTTGCCGACCAAAAAAATAATATTCTCAAATGCAGCATCGACGAAGAAAATCAAGAAATCACCTTGTCGGTAGATGCTAAAGATGTCGGCTGCGGCAAAGAGTCAATGCCGGCACAGATTTCAGGAGACAGCATAGATATTGCCTTCAACGTCAAATATCTAATCGATATCTTAAAAACGGCTCAATCTCCAGAAATTCAACTGCAATTAAACGGTGCTTTAGCCCCCGTAATTTTCCAGCCTCTCGGCGGAGTCAATGCCACATTTTTAGTGATGCCAGTTCAGCTTCGAGCTTAAATCGTAGGGTGCGCATCGCGCACCTTACCTAAGTTGGTGATTAATCTGACTCCATCTATCCATCGGTTACTATCCGTTACATCCGTTACAAAATCCGTTGCCGAACTTCCTTTAAATCAACGGCAACAAAATCTCAAATTCCGTACCCGTACCGGGCGTAGAATGCAAATTTAACTTGCCTTTATGCTTTTCAGTAACAATTTGATGAGTAATTGCCAACCCCAAACCAGTACCTTTCCCCGCGGGTTTAGTAGTGAAGAAAGTATCAAAAATCCGCCGCTGAATTTCTGGTGGAATTCCCGGCCCGTTATCGGCAATTCTGATCGCTATCCAAGCGTTATTTTGATTTTTTCCCGCTGCTTCTGGGCTGAAGTCCCCATTTTGGCTGGCGGATGGTAGCAATTTTGCATTTTGTCGTAGCTTGCGGGGCGGGACGCCATCGCCCAAAACATAATTTTGAAGTAATTCCGAATTCACACAGTCTCCATCAGCACTGTTTATTACCTCAGTTTGAATAGTAATCGCAGGCACAAAACCTTTTTCTCCTTTCACCTCTTCCAAAGCGTCCATCGCATTGCTAACGATATTCATGAATACCTGGCTCAACTGACCCGAATAACACTTGATCAAAGGCAAATCCCCATAGCTTTTAACTACTTTAAACCCGTACTTGAGACGGTTTTTCATAATTAGCAGCGTACTGTCAATACATTCATGGAGATTCGCTTCTTTCAAGTGGGTTTCGTCCATATGAGAGAAGGTGTGCAGGCTAGTGACGAGTTCAGTCAGCCTCTCTGATGAAACTTTCATACTTTTGAGAATTTCCACCCAATCCTCTTGCAAGAAATCAAATTCTATGTTTTCTTTGAGTTCATCAATTTGTTCGTTAGAGCCGACAATTTGCTCGTAAGCAGACATCAACTCCATGATATCTTTCGAGTAATTAGACAAAAATCCCAGATTTCCGGTGATACAGGTGACGGGATTTCTAATTTCGTGGGCGACTCCAGCTACCATCTGTCCCAAACTAGCTAGTTTTTCAGTTTGAATTAGTTGAGATTGAGTTTGCTGTCTCAGCAATTTTGTGGCTAGTTCGTGAATATTAGATTGGGCGACTAACAGTTCGTGTACGTCTACCAAACTATAAGTTTGAGGTGAAACTTGAACTACAATCGGCTCATAAAGCAGTTCTTTTGACCGCTGGAGCGACTTCCGGGCTGCATCCACGATTAAAGTATTGCTGGGAAAAATTAAAGTCTCAGTTTCCGCAAAGCGGTACAAAGCCCTCACAGGTCGCTTTAAAAATAATTCTCGCCCAAAAGGACGGCTGATAAATTCTAAAAATCTGCGCCGGGAAATCATGCCGGCAAATTTACCTCCATCGGTTAAAATGACTCCCGGTAACAGCGGATTAGCTTCTAACATCTGGGAAATTTGCATTCCCAAATCCGTAGCTTCTACCTGAAAATCGTAAAGCGGCAATTCTTGGAGAGTAGAGTCTAAACAAAGTTCTCGTCGGTCAGCCTCAGACATAGGTGGGACTGCTCTTTCTACGCAGGAAGTATTCAACATAAATTTATCAGTACGCTTTTTTGGGGTTTTATTGCTAGCAGGTATTCAGCTACCAAAGGTCAACAGGTAAGTAGCTGAGTGCTTTGGTCAGCATCTCCCTGGCAAACGGCATTTTAAGTTACACAAAAATTAACCGTGGTAAATGGGATGTTACCACTTCAAGGATGAGGCAATTTAGAGTATGACTGAGATAGATGCGCCATTGCAATTATGCCTGACTTTATTTTATATTTAGTTGAGGGGTATTGACGGTTAGTTCGAGGATTTAACTATTAATTAACCTAGAGTTATATTTTTAACCTTTTGTTAACAATTAATATATTTCAGAAACATATAATTAATTAACAACAGCAGAAAATCAGAATTAGCCCGTTAGCGTTAGCGAAGCGACCCGTTCGCTTTTATGCGTTCCCGTTCCCCGCAGGGGTTCCCGTAGGGTAGAGTAGGGTAGGAAAGCCCGCCCCTACGGGAGGCTGCGCCAACGAAGAAGATCGCCCGCCACGCCTCAAATACCACCCGATCGGTTTTCCTCTAGACTAAAACCATCTAAAAAGCTTGTCGCTTCCATTATTGATTGACTGCTTCCGGCAAATCAGGCAGAAATATTGAGTAAACAAGATTGCACTCATTCGCTCTCCTATCTTAAAATTATCTGCTTTGATCTGTGTTGCTCTGCCTTGCATCTGCCGTCGATCTATCAATCAAAGAATCATGAAATAAGTCTAGTACAATTCAAACAATTTTCACCACTCCGAATCATTCAAGACATCAGCATTTATTAAAATAGAAAATCTACAAACTCAAGCAAAAAGCAGCAGCAATTTTGTGAAATATTTTTTTAACTGAATCTTAACTTAACGCTATGCTTTGGTATAATCGACAGGGATTCTGCCAAAAACGCGAAACTAGATAGCAATTTACCAGTAGGCGATCGATGCAACCAGTCCTAACGAATCAGTTAAACAATGCTTTTACTCTTTTTCTCAGCTTGTTAGTAGAAGCAATACCTTTTCTGCTACTGGGAGTTTTATTCTCAGGTTTGCTGCTGGGGTTTGTAGACGAACGCAAACTGGTATCCCGCATCCCCAAAAACCCGCTGCTGGGGGCTTTGATGGGCAGTTTGATCGGCTTTTTGTTTCCCGTGTGCGAGTGCGGTAACGTCCCCGTAGCCCGCAGGTTGTTGATGCAGGGAGTACCCGCACCATTCGCGATCGGCTTTTTACTCGCGGCCCCCACCATCAACCCCGTGGTAATTTGGGCAACTTGGACGGCATTTCGCGATCAGCCAGAAATTGTAGTTTTGCGGGTGGTTTTTTCCCTAATTACAGCCACAATCATCGGCTGGGTGTTCAGTGCTCAAGCCGACTTGCGCCCTCTGCTGCACCCTTCTGTAGCCCGCGCGATTCCCCTGCCAAAACCAGAGTTGTCCAAAAAAGAGCTTTTCCCAGCCAACACTCCGCTGCTGTTGCAGTCGGGGACATTTATGCTCGGTCAGCCGGGAGGGGCGGTGCCGATCGAATCTTTGCTAAAAGATGACTGGAAGCCTTTACAAACAGGCAAAACAGACAAAACCTCGAAACGTTCATCTATGTTTCACCCCGTTTCTAAAGAGCGTCTGCGCCTGCTTTTGGATACTATGGTACAGGAGTTGCGCGAATTGGGAGGAGTTTTGGTAATTGGAAGTGCGATCGCAGCCATCATTCAAGTTGGCGCACCCCGCGAACTAATTCTCAACCTCGGCCAAGGGCCCGTTTCCTCGATTCTCGCCATGCTGCTATTAGCCGCAGTCGTATCGATTTGTTCTACTGTAGATGCTTTTTTTGCCCTATCTTTTGCTTCCACATTTACCAGCGGTTCGCTATTAGCATTTCTCGTTTTCGGGCCGATGATTGACCTCAAAGGCATCGGTTTAATGCTATCTATTTTTAAAGGTAGAGCTGTAATTTACTTAATGATTTTGGCAGCTCAGTTAACCTTTTTAATGACTCTCGCTGTCAACTTGTATCTAGGTTGATCACTTATCCCGGATGGAAAACTAACCAATAACCCTTCGACCCTTTAAATCGTTCGCTTTAAAGCGAACGACTACGCTCAGGGCACTGCAAATAACCAATAACCAATAACTAATAACTCTTGAAAAATGAACCTGAAAAAATTTAGCCCTTGGCTGGATGCCCTAGCTATCTTAGGGTGGGGAATATTGCTCCTAAAATATTGGATCACTGGCAAGTTAAGCATTCTGATTCACCCGAATTACTTTGGTTTGACTGTAGCCGGAGGCATCGGCTTACTGTTGATTGGCGGGTTTAAAATTTGGGAACTCTTAAAGGTCGATCGCACCAAACAGCAATTAAAGCAATTGCGGACATCGGCAGCAAATAACTCTCCCAGAACCACAGAAGTTGAACACGTTACCTTATTTCCCCCCAGTGTCGGCAGCACCTTAATGTTAAGCGTCGCATTAATCGGTTTAATTGTAACGCCGCGGACATTTACCAGCCAAACAGCACTGGAACGAGGCCTCACCGAATCCCTACCGATCACCAGACTGCAACCGCAAGAATTTCGCAATACTACAAAACCCGAAAGGCGATCGCTCGTCGAATGGGTGCGGCTGTTAAATTTCAATCCCGAACCAGATACATACCTAAGTCAAAAAGTCAAGGTTCAAGGATTTGTAATTCATCC
>JAYUGZ010000049.1:0-6185 GCA_043767465.1 Cyanobacteriota bacterium | reverse complement strand
TGGGTTAAATTTAAAACCTATCGTTCTCTGCTGCTAGTGGGATCGGCACTTGCCTCATTTATCTTAGGCTGTTGGGTGACCTACCACGAGGCTGTAGCCCTGCGCTCAATGTCCCCAGCCTCGGCTTACCAGCAAGCAACGGTCATGTCGGGGCCGCCTCCAAAACGTCCGGATGCGGTGCAAGCGGCCTTAGAAGTAGTACCCGTAGTGCAACAAAAGCAGGTTGCTAATCCCTATGACCCAACCGTAACACTGATGTTCGGAGGAAATGTGAATCTATCGGATGCGATCGCCAGTGGAGGCAACGATTACCATTGGGCTTTCGCCAATATGGACGAGTACCGGCAAGCAGATGTGTCGATGGTTAACCTAGAAAACCCCCTGACTAGCTCTACCTTGGGCCTGGGCAAAAAACAATTAAATTTTAAAGCAGCTCCAGAATCGGTGAAAGTATTAACAGCAGGAGGAGTGGATCTTGTCAATCTGGCAAATAGCCACGCTATGGATTACGAGGAGCCGGGGCTGGTGGAGACTATAAATACTCTAAATAATGCTGGTATTGGGCATCTGGGAGCCGGCAGAGATATTAAAGAAGCGAGGCGTCCAGATATTATTGAGGTGAAGGGTCAGCGGATCGCATACCTTGGTTATTACGATTCCGACCTTCACGCCGCCGACCAAGGGAAAGCGGGCACTAATGCGCGCCGCAACAATCGCGTGGCGGAGGATATTCGAGCTCTCAGGGGTCAGGTAGACTGGATTGTGGTTAATTATCACTGGGGAGTCGAATTGGCAGATTATCCGGGGGACTGGCAAATAGATTTGGCTCGGTTCACGATCGACCAAGGAGCAGATTTGGTAGTGGGACACCACCCCCACGTCCTGCAAGGTGCAGAAATTTACAAAGGCCGCCCGATTGTTTACTCATTAGGTAATTTTATATTCGGCGCGAATGCTCGCAGCGATTACGATACCGCAGTCCTGAAAGTATCGCTCAAAGAAAGGAATATGAAAGTAGAATTTTTGCCTGTGGAGGTGAAAAAATTTCAGCCGAAGGTGGTCAAAGGAGCCGCGGGCGATCGCATCCTCAAACACGTTGAGCAAATTTCTAGTATCTTCGATCGACCAATGCGATCTGCTGTAGTTCTCGATGCCCCAATCAACTCAGGAATAGCACCAAAGACTCCAAATACGACCTTGCCAAGAGCCAAGAACGGTACACAGCAACCGGGACTTAATTCCCCAGTCCCCATGACGGGTGACGGTAATCTGCCAGGCCCAGGACAACCCAAACCTACTCCCATTTTGCCCGCTTTGCCTGCTGCCCCCAAACAGCCGGACAACTCCTCATTTTTCCAAAACGGGACTGGCCCTGCAATTGAGTCAAGCCCGCCTCCGAGTCAAGATTTGCCGCCGCGCATTTACCGCAATAAACCTGAAAATCCCAGCCGGGAAGCAGATCCTTTCACCAAAGAGCCATTCATCAAAGAACCGTTTATTTCGCCCCCATCTCCCAGTCAAGGAGGCGTACTCAGTCCCCAAAGCTATCTTTCGCCAACTCAGGGTCTATCTTTTAAAGTCGAACTCAAAGATCACCTGACAAAGGCGATCGTTCCCGGCAAAAGCAGTGACCGCTCCGGGCCGGGGATCGCCCTGCCTCCTATAGCTGGGAACGTGGGTTAGTCGGTGGGACTTTGAGGGAGGATACAGGGGCAGGAAGGGGGCGGTAATGGGCGAAAATCAACTACTAGCGACCAATTACTAACGACTGATTTACTAACAACCAATGATCGACGACCTACTACCGATGACAAATGTGTTTGCGATCGCGCTAAAGCAAAAGCAGTACAAAACCTATATCCTCTCCGACGAAACCGCTAACTCTACTCTAGAAGTTGTGCCGGAACGGGGCGGTATTGCCACTAGCTGGCTGGTTGAAGGCAAAGAAATGTTTTACTTGGACGCGGAACGGTTCGCCAATCCCGATCTGACTGTACGCGGTGGGATTCCCATCTTGTTTCCCATCTGTGGTAATCTCCCAAACAACACTTACACCTACAATGGAGTAGAGCGAAAACTCACACAACACGGCTTTGCTCGCGATTTGCCTTGGACGGCGACCCAACAAGTTACGGAGGGTTGCGCGGCTCTTACCCTGGTGCTTAACAGCAGCGAGAAGACCCAGACTGTTTATCCCTTTGATTTCCAATTAGCTTTTACTTATCAAATTAAAGGCAATTCTTTGGAAATTGTGCAGCAATACACCAATCTTGGTGCAGAACCCATGCCCTTTTCTAGCGGCTTGCACCCTTATTTTTTAGCTGCCGACAAGACAAATCTCCGCTTTGAGATTCCCGGGATGCAGTACAGAGATCAGAATACTCACTCCAAGGGTTATTTCACGGGGGTTTTTGACCCAACTCTAGATGAAATTGATGTTTCCTTTGACGAACTCACCGGGCTGGCTGCTACTGTTACTGACTCCGCCCGCAGCTTGCGGCTCACCCTCAGTTACAATTCCAGCTATGGGAAGTTGGTTTTCTGGACTGTCAAGGGCAAGGATTTTTACTGTGTGGAACCTTGGACGGCTCCTCGAAATGCGCTCAACACTGGCGAACACTTGATTTATTTGCAGCCGGGAGCGACTTGCCAGATGCTGGTTCGCATGACTGCAACTTTTTTTTGAAAAAGACTTGCTATTTAAATAAACGGGTGCTACTATTAAATCTTGTGTGCGGTAACAGTGCGTTCGCGGGTCGCTAGCTCAGCGGTAGAGCATTCGGCTTTTAACCGATTGGTCTCGGGTTCAAATCCCGGGCGACCCATAAAAAAAAATTTTGAGTTCTGAGTTGAATGCTCAGAGCTCAAAATTTTGTTTTTTGAACTTTTAAGTAAATCTGGAAACAGAATGCGCGATCGGCAACAAATTGTCTTAATATTGTCGTAAGAATTGAACTTGTCCAAAATTCACTGCCCAGAAACCACAAATAATTAGGAGGAATATCTATGGCGCTTGTACCAATGAGACTGCTGCTCGATCACGCGGCTGAAAACGGTTACGGCTTGCCGGCTTACAACGTTAACAACATGGAGCAAATCCAAGCGATCATGCGCGCTGCTGATGAAACCAACAGCCCCGTGATTCTGCAAGCTTCTCGCGGCGCTCGCTCCTACGCTGGAGAAAATTTCCTGCGCCACTTGATTTTGGCCGCAGTTGAAACCTATCCTCACATTCCCATTTGTATGCACCAAGACCACGGCAATGCCCCCGGCACTTGCTATTCCGCCATGCGCCAAGGTTTCACCAGCGTCATGATGGACGGTTCTCTGGAAGCGGATGCTAAGACTCCCGCCAGCTACGAGTACAACGTTGAAGTTACTCGCGAAGTTGTGAAGGTTGCTCATTCGATCGGCGTTAGCGTAGAAGGCGAACTGGGTTGCTTGGGTTCTCTGGAAACAGGAATGGGCGAAGCTGAAGACGGCCACGGCTTTGAAGGTGCTTTGTCTCACGATCAATTGCTGACAGATCCTGAAGAAGCTGTTAATTTCGTTGAGCAAACCGGCGTTGATGCTCTCGCAGTGGCGATCGGCACTTCTCACGGCGCTTACAAGTTCACCCGCAAGCCAACTGGCGAAATTTTGGCAATCAGCCGCATTGAAGAAATTCACCGCCGCTTGCCGAATACTCACTTGGTAATGCACGGTTCATCTTCTGTGCCCCAAGAATTGCTGGAAATCATCAACAGCAACGGCGGCAAAATCCGCGAAACCTACGGCGTACCTGTGGAAGAAATCCAAAAGGGCATCAAGTGCGGCGTGCGCAAGATCAACATCGACACTGACAACCGTTTGGCGATTACCGCTGCGGTGCGCGAAGCTTTGTTCGCCAAGCCCGATGAATTCGATCCGCGCCACTTCTTGAAGCCGTCGATCAAGTATATGCAGAAGGTTTGTAGCGATCGTTACAACTCTTTTGGTTGCGCTGGTAACGGTACAAAGATTAAGCAAGTGTCTTTGGATGATTTTGCAGCTAAGTATGCTAAGGGCGAATTGAGCTCTACTACTAAGAAGACTGTAGCTGTTTAAGAATTTTAAGTAGGGACACGGCAATGCCGTCTCCTGAAGTCTAAAGTTAGGATTTCCGGGTAGCTGTGGAGTTGCCCGGTTTTTGTTGGTGCGATAGAATAGGGGCAACCACGGGGGAATTGCCCCTACTTTCACGGGCTTATGTAGAGGCTTTGGGTAAGTTCTGTATTTTAATATTGTTGTCCCTTCACGCTATTTCTTGGCTAAGTTTCTCTTGCACCCACAAGTTTAAAAGCGTTTCTGGAGAAACACCTTGACGTTTAGCGATCGAGCGAATTTGCTCTGATAAAATTACTTGTACACGATAATACGTTACCTCAGATTGAAGATTGACTGAGAACTCAGCAGGAACAGTTTCCTCCCAATAATCGGCCAGATCGCGATCGTCCCAAAACTCACCTATTTGCTGATAAGATTCAGCTTCTGAGATAGCACTTTTACGTTTGCTGGTATTTTCTTCGTTCAGCATTTGTCATGTCCCGTGCAGATAAAATTAATGCTTGCCTATCTTCTTTATAAACAAAGAAAACAATCAAGTAGCGTCCGGAATCAGTTTGTCCCAAAGCAGCGTAAACATTTTCACCCTGACGATGCCCTTTTTCGACGAAGCGGAAAGCTATAAAGTTCTCAAAGACTTCTCTAACTTCTTGTGGGCGAACAGAATGTTTTCGAGCTAGTTTTTCAACTATATCCTCTAGCCAGATAAAGCCTGTGATTTCCACTTGATTTATATGTCTATATCACTCCTCACAGCTAGTGTACCAGAGAATGCCAGCAATGGTTGTATCAATTACACTGCACGGGCGATCGTATATTGCCTCAACACAGGTGGCAGACTGTAAAGACTTGCCTGTTTTTCGATCAAGCAGCGCCGCGATAGAGATTGCAAGGCGTTGAGCAAATCTGATGATGATATTTGTCCATGTTGTAGCAATTTGGCGAAGTTGACTGGCTGGTTTTCTGTCGCCAGCAATGACAGGACTTGTTTTTCTAGTTCGGAAGTGCGATCGTACTGCTCATCTAAAACATCCTTTAAATCTTCCGGCAACAATATGGTATCATCTATTAATAACTCTGCCGCGCCGATTCCCAACTCTTGAATCAAAGTCGCCACGCTTTTTAACCATAAGGGATTGCCTTGATAGCGGTGAATGAGTGCTTCGCAGTTATCGATTTCTGTTAATCCTTTATCTCTGAGAATTTCCCGTGCGGCTGCGGTATCTAAACCAGTCAGTTGTAAAGTACGAATGGGAGTATTTTCGCTGGTGAGTTGAGGAACTTCTTTGGGCGGTTCCCAACCGATTAGCAGAAAGCAACTTTGATGGGATAATTTTTCTATTTGTTTGAATAAAGAGCGATATTCTTCGTATTTTGGTTTATACTTTCCTGCCAATTCGCCACTACAGAAAAGGTTGTGAACGTCATCCAAGACTATTAAACAGCGATGGTTTTGTAAATATTTAATTAGTGGTAAGCGTTTCTGGTTTGTTGGGGATGAATCTAGGTTTTCTGACTTGGAAAAAAGCTGTATTAAGTTAGGTTGAAATTTATCGATGGTGGGGAATTCATCTAGGGTGTACCAAACTGCGTATTCAAACTCGTGTTTGATTTGTTGTACGAGTTGTACTGCTAGGGATGTTTTGCCGATTCCGCTGATTCCGGTGAGGGTGATGAGGCGGCAGTTTTGTTGTAGAATCCAGGTTGTGAGGGTTTGGAGTTCGGAAGTGCGCGAGTAGAAATTACCCAACTCCGGCATTTCGCTTAAATCTTGATGCGATGTTTGAGATTGTTTTGAGTTAGATGCTTCGTCATTATCTGGATGTGACGTTGATATATCTGGGGGGTGTCTTCCTTCTCCACAGGTGTTAAAATTACCGCTAATGTTTTGTTCTATGACGTTTTGTTGTGTAAAGTTTGAAACATTCGAGACTCGGAACCTCTGCATTGCCGATCGAAAATTTGTTTTACTAACATCTTCTCCAAACTCTTCTGAAAGTATCTGCCATAGTTCTGAACCTACTTTCCTCACACTACTTTCCGAACAATCAAATTTTTTGGCTATTTGCTTGTAAGTCTCACGTTGTACAGTGCCTTGGAGT
>JAYUGZ010000048.1:0-6185 GCA_043767465.1 Cyanobacteriota bacterium | reverse complement strand
AACTCCGAAGGAACTGTTAGGAAAAGCTCAATTACCCGCGCACATTCCTATCGTCGATCGCGCTCAATCACACTTGGCGGGAATTTTTGCCAAAAATCAGGTTGCCGATTTGTCGGGCGTAGAATGGCTGCTCCGGTGCTTGAAAGAAATGCCACCAGCGCCGCAACTTGCAGCAGTTGAAGAGTTGTTAGTGAAAATTTCGACTGATATTCTCAAAAATCAACGCCCGAAATTGGTTGAGTGGCTGCGAGACGAATATTATCCGAAGTTGCAGTTACTTTCGCCTCCCGCTCAAGAGTCCCTGACTCGATGGATTGGGCTACTAAATTACAGTTATTTCCAGAAAACAATCGATTTGGTGGCGAGGATGCTGCGGCTGTCTGATGCGGAAATTAAGCAGTTGGAGGAGCGCCGGGATTTTTGGGCAAATTATAGCGATCGCATTCAGCGAGTGCGCTTGCTTTTGCCGCAGTCGTCTGTAAGTGCGATCGGCTACCAGTTGCCGTTTGATGTGGATATCTTACCAGAAGACGGCGCTCCTGCAACTGAAGTTTGCATTTTTCAGTTAGAGGGCTATTATGCGATCGAGTTTTTCCGGGGTAGCGGCGCCGAAATTCGCTTGATTAAGCGCAGCAAAGAGAGCGATCGGCTGTTGTTTGTCAAAAAAGAACTTTCAATTAAGCGCATCAGAAAATTAGGCGGCGAAGTGCACGATCGCGTTTTGCTGTGGCAAAGTTCTTGCGAAAAGTGGCTGAAACAGAAAAAAATTATGCCCAATCAGGGGACTAAATCTTTTCAGGGAATGTCGCAGTATTACGGCAAATATGATGCTGCAAATGGCTTGAAAATACCGGAACTTCAGGAACAAAAAGAGCGGGAAATTTTGTTAAAGAAATGGCAGAAAGAAATGGAAAATTTGGAAACCAAGACAAAATAGTCAGTTGCCAATACTATCAAAACTAACAGTTGAAGCTGAATTAAGTACACAGGCGTAAAAAAATATTGTAGGGGCGGCGGAAGGCAAAAATATATGAAAAAAGCGAGTTTACGACTGCAAAATCTCTCCTTGCCATCTGATGTTTATGTATAACATTATACTTACAGATCACAGGAAAATCACGGATTTGCTCGCAGTTCCACGGAGCAAAGGAACTGGGCAAAAGTTAAATAATATTAAGTTACTGCTATTTGCCTGCGCCCAGGTTAATATGTTGAGTAATTGTGAAAGCGGCTGAATAAAATAGGAGTTTAAAAGCTATGACATACGTTGCGTGCAATTTGTGCGGTAGTAATGAATATACTGTTAGATTTGAGCCGGGAGTAGCCCAGGTCAATCAAATTGTCAATTGTAATTCCTGTGGGTTGATGTATGCTAACCCCAGAATCAAAGAAGTAGATAATGTATTAATAGAAAACTACGATCCAGACTTTGTATTATCTGCAATAGTCAACCAAGATTCGCAGAGGCTTGACAAAGAAGCACTACAAGTAAAAGATTATGAAATAACTAGAAAATTTCTGCGCGAACATTATCCCGAAAGAGGTACGTTAGTAGAAGTCGGCAGTGGCTTGGGGTATTTGTTGAACTACTTTAAGCAAGATGGGTGGAATGTCCTTGGGCTTGAACCCAATGTGGGTATGTGCAGATATGCAGAATCTGAGTTTGGCATCAAAATCATCCCCACGATCCTAGAAAAAGCTGGAATCGAAGATCGATCGGCAGACGCTGTATTGATGATGCACGTGATCGAACACGTATCCGATCCTTACAGTACGTTGCGAGAAGTTTACCGGATCTTGAAACCGGGGGGAATATTCGTGATGGAAACCCCGCGATACGATACCTTGATGTTTAAATTATTGGGTAAAAGAGAAAGAAGTCTCAGTTGCGATGGACATATTTACTTTTTTACGACCAACACGCTAGAAAAAAGTGCAACTAAGGCAGGATTTACAGTCCTTAAAACAGATTATGTGGGGCGATCGCTAACTCTCGATCGGCTATTGTATAATGTGGGCGTTGTCAGCAAAAGTCAGCTCATTAAAGGCTTCCTTAAGGATATTGCGACTAAACTGCAATTGAATAAAGTTGCGTTATACTTAAACACGCGGGATATGGAACGCATATATTTGAAAAAACCTGATTCGGACTCCGAATAACCAAACTTAAGCGCACCAAACAGATGAAATTATATCAAATGTTTGAGTGTGCTTGTACCCTGACATTTGTCACCGCACTCGTATCGTCGCGCGAGGCTTGCATGGCGCTAAATTTTAGCTATCGACGCTGTGGCGACACCGCTGTCAAGTCTCAACTTTTTTGCTATCCACGGCTGCTGTGTTCAAGCTGTGTATGCGTCTGGGAGAGAGGTTTGATTCATTGGTGAGAAAGATACTGCGATCGGCTATAATAAAGGGCTAGAAAAAAGAACACCGATCGCGCGAAAACATGGTTGCCACCCAGAGAAATCTCAACATAGCCGCCCTAGAAGCAGAATACAGTCAAAAAACACCGCGAGAAATTATCAAATTTGCCCTAGACAATTTTGACAATATCTCAATTTCCTTCAGCGGTGCCGAAGATGTAGTTCTGATTGATATGGCCTCAAAAATCACCAAAAACTTCCGCGTTTTCACCCTAGACACCGGACGATTGCACTCAGAAACCTATCAGTTTTTGGATCAAGTCAGAAAACATTACGGCATTAAATTAGAAGTAATGTTTCCCGATGCAGCAGAAGTACAAGCCCTAGTAGATGAAAAGGGATTGTTTAGTTTTTATGAAGACGGTCACAAAGAATGCTGTGGTGTGCGGAAAGTCAAGCCGCTGCGCCGCAAACTGAATACTCTTGATGCTTGGATTACTGGTCAGCGCAAAGACCAAAGCCCCAGTACCCGCAACGGTATTCCGGTGATTGAAGTTGACGGTGCTTTCTCTACTCCGGAACATGAATTAATTAAATTCAACCCCTTAGCAAACTGGTCTTCGGCAGAAGTTTGGGAATACATTCGCGCTTTGGAAGTGCCTTACAATAAGTTGCACGAACGCGGTTTTGTCAGCATTGGTTGCGAACCTTGTACGAAACCAGTATTGCCCAACCAACACGAACGCGAAGGCCGTTGGTGGTGGGAAGAATCGACGATGAAAGAGTGCGGTTTGCACGCTGGTAATGCACAAAAATAGTACATTAATTCGTAGTAGCTAACTGTAGGATGCGTTAGGGGGAGAATTATTGGTTTTTTCTCAAAATATTCATCCCTGACGCACCCTACAATAACTATTGTATAAGGTGCGTCGCTGTGAGATTGTTGATGTTTGTTTAGGGATTGTCGATGGCGACGCACCCTACGGCTTCTTTCTTTCTTCCTTCTTCCTTCTGAAAATTTTTTATGCCAGGTACTTATGCTCGCCTCAACTAGCGAATTGCTGAATACGGCCCGGAGAAACGCTTATGCGATCGGCGCTTTTAATGTGTACAACCTCGAAGGAGTAAAAGCCGTCATCGATGCCGCCGAAGCGCTGCAAAGTCCTGCGATGCTGCAACTTCACCCCAGCGCCCTCAAATATGGAAAATCGCCTTTAGTCGCGCTTTGCATGGAAGCCGCGCGCAAGTCTGTAGTGCCGATCGCAGTACACTTAGATCACAGCACGTCAGAAAAAGACATTCACCTCGCCCTAGCCGCCGGCATCAAGTCAATTATGGCTGATGGTTCTCCTTTGTCTTACGAACAAAACTTAATCTTTACTCGCGAAATGACTGAGTTATCCCACGCTAACGGTGCGGTAGTTGAAGCAGAAATCGGTAGAATTAGCGGTACGGAAGATGGTTTGACAATTGAAGAGAAAGCCGCAAAGATGACCGATCCAGTGGAAGCAGTCGAGTTTATTGCAGCAACTAAGGTGGATTTTCTAGCCGTTACAATTGGCAACGTACACGGCAAATATTTCAGCGAACCTAAACTAGATTTTCCGCGTTTGGCAAAAATCCGCGCTTCGGTTTCTGTGCCGTTAGTGCTGCACGGCGCTAGCGGTTTGCCGGAATCAATGATTAATCAATCTATTAAATTAGGTGTCTCTAAGTTTAATGTGAATACAGAAGTTCGTGATGCTTATATGGATGTTTTGAAAACTAGCAGTTCTTTGTCAGATCCGGATTTGTTGGAAGTTATGGAAAAGGCGATCGCTGCTATGCGATCGGTGATTGCGGGGAAGTTGCAACTTTTTGGTTCTGCTGGTAAAGCTTATTTGCATCAGTCACCTTATGCGGAAGGATTTACGGCAAATAGTGTCCGTGATAAACAAGCTGAAATTAATCAACTTGTTGTCAAATCTTAAAAAGTGTTTGTAGTAAGGACTTTAGTCCTTTCTTGGAGTCAGAAGAAGGACTAAAGTCCTCACTACGAACCAGGACTAAAGTCCTCACTACGAACCAGGGTGAAGTCTTTTCTAACGGTTTAAAAATCGATCGGGATCTATGCCAGATTCCCGCAGCCGCTGAATTAAAGATTGCAATTGAGATTCCGCTGAATCAGCGCGCTGTCGTTGCTGTTCCGCTTCAGTCAGAATCCAATTGCCATCTACATCATACCAGCGTAACCACAGGCGATCGATTCCCTGAAACTCCCCTTGCCACAAACCCAAGCCCAAACTTAGATCAGCAATCCACACTCGCGAGTCAGACAATTCTAATTCTTGATAGTGTCCGGCATTCAATGCAAACACTCGCAACCTGTTAGTATAGCGGCTGAAAACAGCATAAACAGGAACCCGCAAAATCTGCTCATAAACCTCCCATTTACTCGGCGGTTTCTCATTTATTTCAGGCTGTAAAACTTGCCGATTAGTGGTAACATTCGACTGAGTTGGCAACTTTTCCTCATCGATATTTGTGCCTAAATCTTCTTTTTCCGTTCCCGGCAAAAGCAGTTCCACGATTACAAAAGGATTCACGCCTTCCTGCCAAGTAACGTAACTCATCCGCAGTTCGGATCGATTGTAAAGTCGGGGAACTCCCACCACTCCAAACCAATCCGGGCGCTTGTGCCACAGAGTGTGCTGCACGTCATAATAAAGGTTCATGTCGGTGCCGCTAAATATCTCAGAAGCCTGATAATTGCGAGGGCGAAACGCCAAGGTTAATAACTGCGGCTGCAAATCGTGAAATTCGTCGGGCTTCCCAGGTTCCTCCGGGTCTTCGCTAGGTAAATCGTACATCGTCGGCAGCGTTTCTCTGGGCGATCGCGGCGGATCGCTTTGCGGCACTGGATATTTAAAAGGAAACATATAAGATTGAGAAATGACTGCATTTATGCTAACATTACTTTAATACTTGCAGGACAAGCGCCAACACCCTGTAAAATTTTTATTGGAAACTTGTTTTTGTCTCTTTTGCGAAGTCAATCTAAAAATCTAAAATCGACCGATCCGAACTTCTGCACTATGCTCAACATTCCCCAACTGATCGCCAAAGAACTTGACATCAACCTGTCTCAAGTTAATAATGCTTTGGAACTTTTCGCCGAGGGCGCAACGATTCCATTTATTGCCCGCTACCGCAAAGAACGCACAGATTTGCTGAATGAAATTCAGTTGCGGGATATTTCCGATCGCTTCACCTATTTGACGGAAATTGAAGACCGGAAAAAGTCGATTTTGGAGACGATCGCCTCCCAGGACAAACTCACGCCCCAATTGCAAGCCCAAATCGAGTCCTGCTTGCAAAAAAATGAACTCGAAGACCTTTATCTGCCTTACAAGCCCAAGCGGCGGACGCGGGCGACAATTGCCAGAGAAAAAGGTTTGGAACCGCTGGCAATTTTTATTAAGTGTCTGAACTTACCGACAGCTAAAGCAGCCGATATTGAAACGGAAGCAGCTAAATATGTTTCGGAAGAAAAGGGCGTTAAAACAGCAGAAGAAGCTCTCAAAGGTGCTGGGGATATTTTGGCGGAAGCGGTTTCGGAAAAAGCGGAATTGCGGGCTTATTTGCGAGAGTTTTTGATGAAAACTGGTGTTTTTGTCTCGAAAATTAAAGATGATTTCCCGGAAGGAAGCACTAAATTTGAAATGTACCGCAATTACGAAGTTGCAGCGAGAAATGTTCAGTCACACAATATGTTGGCGCTGTTTCGCGGGGAAACGGAAGCGGTTTTAGATTTGGAATTAGCCTTTGATGAATCGGCGG
>JAYUGZ010000047.1:0-2484 GCA_043767465.1 Cyanobacteriota bacterium | reverse complement strand
AGATTTGAGGTTTTACAGAAAAAAAATTGAAATGACTTATTGTGTATGGGTTTGGAGTTAACATAAAGTTGGATTATTTTTTTAACTGGTATCAGTAGCAATATTTTCGGCAGACCGCAAGCCTGGGGATTTGTATGCGTATATTTACTTAAAAAGTATAAAATTAGTAGCTATAAATACATTTAACCCAAGTAATGCGAGGCAAGATAATCAATGTCAACTATATTGTTAAGTTTTTTTAAGGTCAGCGCTACTTTACATTAACTTTAAAAATGCGTGAAAACTGCCAGGCGATTGCAAAGAAATAATAAAGATCGGTGCGGAGTATTGCCAACAGCTAGCAACTTAAGTTTATAGTTGTAGTGACAAATTTTTGACTGAGAAAGTTGCGAATTTGCCGATCGCCAAAGTAAGCAGGTTAAACAAACGCTTAATAAAACTACAAGTAGGCATAATACAAGTAATTAGTAGGAGAGCCGATCGCGTGTCTTTCCAATTAAGTGGCTTTCCGTCTAAAAAATCCTCAAACCAAGGAGACTTTTAAAGATTCTGTCCTTTGAAAATCTGTTTAAAAACTTTGAATCAGCAACGGTATTTCTAGAATTTACAGGAGCAAACAACGTCATGAGTGCATCTAACCCCTCAAAAATGTTTGAAAGTAACAGCAAAGCGCAAATAATCGATCGCATCCAGCAGCTAGTTCCCCCGGGTTCCCCCGAACCGCAAGATCCAGAAATCCTAGCAGCCTTACAAACTCTCACCGCACAGCTAATTGCAGCCTATCAAGCCGACGGACAATTAGAAAGCGAACCTTTTAGCGACGTGCGCGAGCGCACCATTCACCTCTACGCCCCCGCAGTCAGTCGCAAAATTCAAGGAAAAACCATCCTGATCACCGGCGGCGAAGGATGCGTCGGCAGTTTCTTAATCGAAAAACTCCTCGAATTAGGCGCAACTAACATCATTTCCGCAGACAAAGCCCGATGTCAAAACCCCCAAGAAACTCTCCCGCACTTTAACAGAGAAGGCGCAGTAACTTTCTACGCCGCCGACATTCGCAACTTCCAGGCGCTGAAACACATATTTGAAATAGAAAAACCAGACATCGTTTTTCACCTAGCAGCCCAACGCCAACCAGGACTAGCTGAAATCCAAATCCGAGAAACAGTTACAACCAGCCTGTTAGGATGCAAACACGTCATCCAACTCTCCGAAGAATACGGCGTGGAACACTGCATCTTCTCCTCCACAGGCAAAACATCTCGATATTTTACCACCGAAGTTTACGCAGCCTCCAAAAAGTTTGCCGAATGGCAATTTGCCAAAGCAGCTCAAGTAGGAAATGTCACCTACGGGATGGTTCGCTTTACTCATATGTTGGAAAATAGCTTGTTCTGCGAGCAAATGACCAAAAAAGCAGAGCAAGGTAAAACCGTCAACGTTCACGCTCCCCACCGCTACGTAACTGCTCAAAATTTAATTGAAGCCGTACATTTATTGCTGAACGCGCTGGTTGTATCCGTCCCCGGAAAACTGAAATTTGTCGCCGTGCGAAATCTGGGTTGGCCGATAGAAACCTTAGAAGTCGCACTTTATAAAATTCTGGAGTCAGGCAAAAATCTGCCGATTTATTTTCAAGGACTTTTGCCAGGATACGAAGAACCGTTTTTCCTCGGACAGTTTGACTGGAAAAAACCTACAGACATTCACCTCCTAATTAATGTTCTGGAAGATCCTTTTAGAATTATTGACGATGCTGGCGATATGGTGAGTGCAGAACTAGCTCCTTTTTCTTTGGGCGTGTTAGAGAAACAAGTGTCGAAACTCGAAACCTTAATCGCCGATCCTGATTTCCCAGAAGCACAAATCAAGCACGCTCTTGTCGCAGCAGAAAAAGAAGTGATTGCTTCCTCTTTTGCGTGGAGTTCAGCCCAAGATTTGTTGAAAATTTTGCAGTGGGGAATCAATCCGAAAAAATTGCAAGGTTACGGAACGGAAATTGCTGATTACAGCGAGATTATCGAACTTCTCCTGCAAGGAATTTGCGGGCGGATCGACCAAGAAGTCTTGAACAGTGCTGGAGTTACTGCTGATGAATTTGATGATTTAGTTGAGAGTCTTTCGACGCTGGATTCTATTCAAACAGAAGTGGGATATTTGCGATCGATATCGAGACATCTCAGAGAAGTTGCACTCCCCGTACAGTTCACCCAAAAAAAACCTGAACCTGTTCATGTCCTCGATGCAGCGTAGCTTGAAAATAGTTTAGAGATTGCTTGGTTGTTTTTAGTAGATTAAAAGCAGAACAACCTTAAACCCGGTTTCTTTGAGATACCGGGTTTTTTAAGTCTGGGCCTGTTTGAGATTTAATTAAGTCGAGCTACTTAAAAGTGTAAGAAGCGACTGGATATGATATGATGTTCGAGCGAACAACTGCAATCAAATAGGTTCGTAGTGAGGACTAAAGTCCTCTGATATGAGGAC
>JAYUGZ010000046.1:0-2484 GCA_043767465.1 Cyanobacteriota bacterium | reverse complement strand
TAAAACTTTGCCGGGGGAAGGCAAAAATTTGGGGTCTACGTTGGCAAAGGTTGTTACTAGCCACCACAGCAGCAACGGTAGTGCGATCGATGTTACCGTTAACCCAATATTGAGGGGTTTTGGGATTTCTTCCGCAATCCGCCAGAAGACTGTGGGATTTAGGCTTTTTTGCTTGAGGTGGGATTGGATCGATCGGGGTTCGGGATTTGGTGGCATGATTTAATTGCAGAATGGTTTATCGAGTAATATGAGTAGTTTTGGGCATTTTTAAAAGAAATATTTTTGAAAGTTTCTTGTGTCTGCAAAATCGTAAATTTTGCCTTCTAGCTTTTACCTTCTGCATAAGATTTGATAAAGCGATCGTCAAATAATTGGCTGATATCTGGTTGGGTTTTTGCTAAATTTACATCGACTAGAAATTTGCTCATTTCTGCCGCTGCAAACTGCAATGATGTCATGTCGTTTCCCGGTTGAAAGGCTTTCAAGTTTTCCTCAATCGTAAATATTTTAGTGCCGTTTTCATATTCTTTGTATTCATCTACGCTGACTCCGGCGCGGTTGGCTAGAATCTCGTAAGATTTCTGTTTATTTGCTTTCATGTATTCCAATGTTGCGAACCAGGAATTGACCAGGGCTTGCACTCGATCGGGGTGTTCGCCGATAAACTTTCGCGTGAATACCAAATGGTCGGAAATCGCCCCGGGAAAATCTTTTGAACTAAATAGTTCCTTGCTATTTTTTCGCTTTAATGCCTGGGTGGTAAACGGCGCAAATACTGCCACTGCATCGACTTGTCCTCCGACGAAAGCCGCCGCAGCTTTGCCGGTTTCCAGCGGTACAAATTGAATGTCCCGCACTGATAAACCTGATTTTCTCAGCCCTAACAGCAAGAGAAAGTGATCGACTGTACCTTCCTCTGCTGCAACTTTTTTTCCTTTCAAATCGGCAACGGAATTGATGCCTTCGGCGACAATCACTTTGTCATTTCCAGTCGAGTTGTCGTTGACTAAAACAATTACTTGGTCGGCCCCGCCAGATATCGAGTTTACTGTATCGCCGAGGGTTTGGCTGTTAGCATTTATCTGTCCTGCTGTGAGGGTGCTGATCGATTCTAAGTAGCCGTCAAACCATTTTAAGTCTACAGCAACATTGTTCGCTTCAAATATCTTTTGTTCTTTGGCAATTTGCCAAGGAAACCAGCCGGGCCACGCGCTGAATCCAAGGCGAACTGCATCAGCACTGACTGAAGAAGCTGATTCTGTTTCTGTTGTCGTTTTGATATAAATTGCCGGATTGACGCAGCCGATCGCCAAAAACAACGCGATCGAAAATACGGCACAGTAGGATAAGAGCGATCGCCTGATTTTTGGGGAGCAATATCGGATATTCATAGCAGATTCTGGTTGCTGGTTAGAGGTGAATATATCGATCGAGCTTTTGCACCTTCTTCGCTTTGTTCGCTCCCGCAAACCCTTGATATACAAGGATAAAGCCCGAGAGTTAACGAACCGAGTCTTGCTGACCGATCGCGTTTCTCCCGGGCTTTTATCCCGCCGTGTAACTGGCTAGTGTTCCCCTAACATTAAAATATTGGGATAACCAGTCTGCTTCTCTCGGACCAGCACTTGAACTTTCTCAGCTCATGAATAAAACTGATTCAAATCGGAACCCTAGAAGCTGTTAAATTTTTCCGGTTTCTGTCTCTGTAAATCCTGTTTGCAAATCAGGGAGTTATCCGAGACTGTTGATTGCTGCAATCCACTTAGCTTTTTTAAAGGTAAGCATACTGTAGCGTGCAATCCGATTAGATTGCTATGTTTCAAACGGTAATGGCAAGCTTGATGACAAACTGTGTAGGATGTTACAAAATACGGTTTTTATCGGATTTGTAAAATTAAAGTTTTGGGAATATTAAACCGGGCGCTTGGAAATCGCCAAGTCTACACACAAAGACAAAAGTCGCAAGGCAAGAATTGAATATGTCTTAAGAAATACTTCGATCGCCCCAGACTAGATGCGAGTACGATCGACAATGCAGTAAACTAAAATTCTATTTGTTGTAATAACGATCGCCAAACACAGCCTGTGAAGTCATTTCTTCAATCTAAAATCTAAAATCTAAAATCTAAAATCGATCGAGTTAATTGACGGTGCACTATGGAAAAATTTAACTACAGCAACAGTCTAGATATTCATTCGCTGCTCGATCGCTACCGCACAGGATTGATCGCGCCCGCAGATGCGATCGCCAGCGTGTACGATCGGATCGAACGCTATGCAGATCCGGCGGTATGGATTTATTTAGCACCGATCGCCGAAACCCTCGAACAGGCCAAAGCCCTGCAAAACCTAGACCCGCAGCAGTTGCCGCTCTACGGGATACCTTTTGCGATCAAAGATAATCTCGATTGGGCGGGCGTTCCCACTACGGCGGGATGTCCGCAGTTTGCTCGCACTCCAGGGCGATCGTCCGCAGTCGTAGAG
>JAYUGZ010000045.1:0-6194 GCA_043767465.1 Cyanobacteriota bacterium | reverse complement strand
TACAATTCCTATGGCGTAGGGACACGGCACTGCCGTCTCCTCTATATTTGCTCATTTAGCAGATGCTAGAAAAGCTTGATATAGCGATTCAATACTTTGCGCCTGAGCAGAAACATCAGCCTCCAACTTTTCCAAACGCTGCGATTCAGCCTGACAATTAATCTCGCGAGATTGCTTTTGTTCCAACAAATTATCTAACTCAGCTTTCCGAGAATTAATATCATCATTCATGCGATCGCCCACTTCCCGCCCGTAAACATCAAAACACTCTTTCACAGCATCGTGAATCGGCTGCCACTGCTCCTGAGCCACCTGGGGCAGATACTTCACCAACTCTTTTTTAGCCGTTTTCACCAACTGTTTGTTAGCTCCTTCTGCCTGCAAAACTCCAACACCCATCCCCAACAAAGCCAAGTATATCGGCCCCAAAACAATCCCCGTAAAACTTGCAATAATCGTACTGACGCCCAATACAGTAATTAAATTGAGCAAGATATTTTTCCAGTCAAAACCCGCTCCGGCCATTGCTACGCCTGCCAGGTTTCCTGTCGTTAACGAAAACAATCCCATCGCCCATTTTGCCCAAGCTGGCGAGTTATCTTCGTTTGAGTTGCTGGCTGCTGCGGGGATTTTTTGCCCGGTCAGTTTTTCAGTGATTTTTTCAGTTACTTTTGTGTAAGATGCTCCGTAATTTGCCGCGCTTTGCGACAACTGCGCAAATGCTGAATTCATCTCTTGTTCAGCCGTGAGAGTCCAAGCTGCTAGTTTGTCGTTGATGTACTGCTCGAATGCTCGTTTGAGCGATGCTTCAAAGGCTTCTCGCTTGTCTTGGCTAAAGAAATCCAGAAATCTCAGCTCGGGTTGATACCGCAAAAAGTCTGTTTCAAAGGTATTTTCTAAGTTGAGAACGTAGGCGCGGAAAGAATCTGCGATCGCCCGCGATTTACTATCTCTAACTCGGGTAATTTCTTGTTGAAATTCATCGCGAATCTGAGTCAGCTTCTTAAACTCAGGCTCAACTGAATTAATTTTTTCCTTCAACTCATTGACATCGCGATCGAGCAATGGTAAACGGCGCCCAACAGCTTCGCGAACGCGAGCGGAAATTTGACGCGCCAAAGTCCTCGCCGGACGCAATTCTGAAATCGCCCTTTCCTGCGTCAAAAACGTATTCAGCGCCGCCATAAACTGAGGAAAACCTGTTCCGGCTAAATCTGCATCCGGGTTTTTTATCCGCAACCTCAGGGCCTTGATTGAGCTAATTGGAAACACTCGCTCGTCGTAAATATCGTGTCCTTCAGTCAAACAATATTCAGCCAAATTAGCTTTGAAAACCCGCCCCAGTTTCTCTTCTGCTTCTGCCATTTCTTCAGGATCGTCCGGGTCGATCAAACTTTCCCGTACTTGATCCCAAGCATTGATCAGAAAGAAAATGCTTAATCCACGACCTTTAATGTAGTTTTCTAGATAGCGTCTTTCACCCATTGTACAAGGCTGAGTCGCCCGGAGTACAAACAAAATAGCGTGACAGTTGTTGATGTAACCGAGAGATAATTCGTTGCGGGATTCTGTATCGTTGAGTCCGGGACTGTCTACTATTTCTATGCCTTTTTCTAGCAAAGATAAGGGATATTCAACGACGGCGCAGTCGATATCTGGAAATGCTTGTTTTTTTTCTGATTCTAGGCGTTTTGCTTCAGCGGGATCGATGGTGTAGTCTTGTTTAAAACTTTTAAAATCTAGTTGTTTCGGACTTTTGCCGTCGTTGAAATAAACGGTAACTTTTTTTTCTGGGCCGTAGCGCAAAATAGTCAATAACGCGGTACAGGGATTAACATCACTGGGTAGCAAGTTTTCGCCGATTAAGGCATTGAGAAAAGTGCTTTTGCCGCGTTTCATATCTCCTAAAACCAGCAGCCTAAAAACTCCTTGGCGCAAGTTTTTGCTGGCGAGATGGATGTCGGCGTTGTCTGTTTCTAAACCCAGTTTTCCCGATGCTTCCGATCCTGCTAGTTCCGATCGCTCGATGGCTGCGGCGATGTTGCTCAGGCGATCGGCAATTTCTCGGCGCACGGCGGCTACTCGCTCTAAATCGTTGAGAAAGCTGCTGGTTTGTACTTTGAGGTTCATAGTTTTTCTGATTGTTTACTTTGGCTGCAAAAACAAGTAATTCGGTCGGGATTTATGCAAAAAGTTGTTGTTTCGGATATTTATAGCTATCAGGTGCGGGCTGCTGGCTCTACATAACTACAATAACTTACAGTTTCATCAACAAATCACTCTTCTTCTAAAAATATTTTGTAAGCAATCAAAGCCAGCCCTCCTACTATCAACGCTGTTCCCAGCCAATATGCGAAGCGAACTAGAACTATAACAGCAATAACAATGCCAAAAAATTGAGATGCGCCTAATATTTTTCGGCGCCACTGTTGGCGTTTGTTGTTCGTTTGACTGTCTGCTGCACCGTCTTGGTTGGTTAGTTCTGCGGGCACTGAACGCTCGATTTCTGCTGCTAGTTCGCCCAGCAGCATTTGTTGTTGGTGCTTCCGCAGTTCTTGTTTTTTATGCCGCAGTTTTCTGGCGTTTTGGTCGGGAGAATTCATAAATCTTACCCTGTTTTCCAGGGAAACAGTCTGTTATTTATTGTCAATGTTGTGGGGTGATAATTTCTCTACAACTTTAACTCAAATTTTCAGGGCTGTCGAGAGATGTTAAGAAAAGTTAAAAATGGCGATTTATGAAGAGCGATAGCTAAGCTTCAGGAGGTTTTAAGCCGATCGCCCTTTTGGTGAGCAGCTAGGTAGAATTGACCGTTAGTTGGTCGCGCAGTGTCAAGTTGCGATCGCCCGAGCGATTGTTTAACTTGACTGCGCGGTATTCTTTGCGGACATACTTCTGTATTTTTCAGTGGATCTACTGAGAGTAGAACTTGCCGGAAAGCATCAATATCCTTCCGGGCCGATGGTAGTGCGATCGCAATCAGCATCCGATAAATCGACCAAGCGCGATCGAAATAAGTTGCAGCCAGCTAACTGAGTTTTGGTTAACTTGGCTTTCTCCAAATTAGCTCTGCTCAAATCTGCATATCTCAAATCGGCATTTGTCAAATCGGCATTGTACAAATCGGCACCTTGTAAATTTGCTTTCTGCAAATTAGCACCTTGCAAATTGGCGTGGCGCAAATTCGCTCTTGATAAATTAGCTCCTGACAAATTAGCTTCCGACAAATTGGCTCGATAAAGTTGAATATCACCCAATTCAGCATCCTGCAACTGAGTTTTGTACAGATTGGCTTGAGTTAGATTTCCGTAGGGTAAATAAGCTCGCCTCAGCAGGCTACCAGAAAGGTTTATTTCTGCCAAATCTGCTTGAAATAAATTATCTTCACTTAAGTCAACTGCGTCAAAATTTCGCTTGCCTTCAGAATACTGAGCGAGCAATTGCTCAGCGCTTAGCTTTTGCATTTTCATCTGTTTGTGAGGACAGCTATTGCAGCTAATCCATAACGATAATTAGTTGTTATTGTTTTGCGTATTTATACTTAGGCAACTCTTATGTTAAGCTTGTGTAACAACGATCGCATTTTTTCTAAGATTTTTTTTATATTTGTAAATTTCTGCGTTGCTAGACCATGCTTGCCGTCAGTAATGTCAAGATCGATCGAGAAACCACAGCCAATCCTCTACTGAAATATGCCTGAACTTCCCCTTTCCATTGCCGAACACTACCACGAACAGACGAAATACGATCCCGAAACGATTGCTGCCAAAAGCAGACAGCTAGATTGGAGCGAGCAACCTGTGCCGTTCAAAGAATATAAAATTGGAGCGTATTTTGACCTCAAGCCTTATCTAAAAGACCCCTCCGACGATCCAAATGCCTCGGCTGATGCCGGTTGGTGGCACCGCTTGTCTAGCTTGTTGCTGTGCAGCTACGGGCTGACGGCGAAAATGCAGACGGTAGATGACAGCTACCTGTATTTGCGATCGGCACCGTCGGCGGGCGGGCTCTACCCAGCAGAGGTTTATTTAATCTCTCGCGGTACGCCACATTTGCCGGCTGGACTTTACAACTATCAATGCAGAACTCATTCACTTGTTCATTTTTGGGACAGCCAAGTTTGGCCGGCCCTGCAAGCAGCTTGTTTTGGGTCGCCTGTGCTAGAAAATACCCAATTGGCGATCGGCATTACGACTGTTTTCTTCCGTTCTTCTTGGCGTTACGAAGACCGAGCTTATCGGCGAATTTTCCTCGATACTGGTCATTTATTGAGCAACATCGAGTTAGCTTGCGCCATCAACGATTACCGACCTCACCTGATTGGAGGATTCGCCGACCAAGCTATCAATCAATTACTCTACATCGACTCGGAGCAAGAAGGAGCGATTTGTATAGCTGCTTTAGCCGACTTGCTAGATATCGACCAAAACTTGCCAAGATTTAAAACAGCTTTGGCCGGAAAAACGACGACAGATTACCCAGAAATTTCGGAAGGCAAATTATTAGGATATCTCCACAAAGCGACAGAGTTAGAATCAGATACCACCGGAGCTGATGGCTGGAGATTTGATGAAACTGAAGGCGATTTAGAGGATAAATACAACTTTCCATTTTGTACTAAAGTTTCGACGGTGACTCCTTCGATTCCTTGGGGAGTGAACCTGGAAGGTTTAGAAAATACTATGCTCAAAAGGCGTTCTACCCGTGCTTATACAGGTGCTTCTTTGAGCTTGGGTGAACTGCTGGCAATGCTGGATTTCACTTATCAGTCGCAGCACTACATCGACCAAGGATTAGACGGTTATCCCGACTATTTCGATTTGGGTTTGATCGAGACTTTTATTGCTGTTTCGGGGGTGAACGGGTTAGAAGAAGGCTGTTATTATTACGCTCCAAAAGCTCAAGAATTGCGGCAAATTCGGTTTAAAAATTTCCGTAGGGAGCTGCACTATTTGTGTCTGGGGCAAGATTTGGGCAGAGATGCCGGGGCGCTGTTGTTTCACACGGCGGATTTGAACAGGGCTGTAGCAAAATATGGCGATCGCGCTTACCGATATTTGCACATGGACGCGGGTCATTTGGGCCAAAGGTTGAATTTAGCAGCTATGCAACTGCGTTTGGGTGTCAGCGGTATTGCAGGCTTTTTTGACGATCGCGTGAATGACGTTCTCGGTATTCCTACGAGTGAGGCTGTGCTTTATATTACAACTCTGGGAAGACCGCGATCGTGAGAATGAGTTAGTTGTTAGTTGTTAGTTGTTAGTTGTTAGTTGTATTGCTTAAATAAGCCCAGGTGCATCAAGATTTTACAGTCAAGTTTGATGAAATTCTTGTGGGTGGGCGTCTCGCCCGCCCTAAAAATACAACTTAGATTCGGGAAAGCTTACCTACTTAATTTACTGTTTTACCATTTAGGATTAAGGGGTAAGGTGCGCAGTGCGCACCCTACAGATAGAGTGTGTGTACAGGACTACCATTGCTATTTCCCAATGCAAAACTTGCTAAATATTCTGTCCAACACTGATTCGGTTACTTCTTCTCCCGTAACTTCGCCCAATGCTTGAATTGCACCGCGCAAATCTATTGTCCAAAAATCTAAAGGCAATTTATTGCTAATAGTCTCCGTGCATTGTTCCAGAGAAATTTTGGCTCTAGTTAAGGCTGCTGCTTGCCGCTGGTTGATTGCTAAATCTGAGTTTGCTGCTTGCAAATTTCCGCCGCTGACAGCATCTAAGATGGCTGTTTCTAAGTCTTCTATGCCTCGATCGAGAGCGGCGGCTGCGGTAACTATCGGGTGAATTCCCGACGAGAAAGGTAATGATGGGATTGTTTTTACGAGGTCGATTTTGTTGATAATTATAATTAGCTGGCGGTGCTTGACTTGTTCGTAAATTTCCGAATCGCCTGCTGTCCAACCAGATTCTGCATCAATTGTCAATAAAACTAAATCGGCTTGTTTTGCTGCGGCGCGCGATCGCTCAACGCCAATTTTTTCTACCTTGTCTTCCGTCTCCCGAATGCCCGCAGTATCGAGCACCTGCACCGGAATGCCGCCCACAACTAGCTGCGATTCTACCACATCCCGCGTCGTTCCCGGCAAATCTGTGACGATCGCCCGATCGCTCTTACTCCACGCATTCAACAAACTCGACTTTCCCACATTCGGCCGCCCGACAATCGCCACTTTCAAACCG
>JAYUGZ010000044.1:0-6197 GCA_043767465.1 Cyanobacteriota bacterium | reverse complement strand
TCGGCTGCTGCGGTACCGTCGTAACTGCCACGGGGGTCGCAGAAGAAGCCATGATCGGCATTGTAGCTGAAAATTCGGTGAAAAATATGGTGTTTTTGCAATTCTGCGGCAATTTGGTCAACTTGTTCTAAAGGAATGCTGGCGTCTTGAGTGCCGAAAAAGGCGTAGAGAGTACCTTTAATGTCTGCTGTGCGGGCGATCGTCGGGACTCCACCTCCAGGGGTATCAGTGGCGATACCAGCGCCGTAGAACGACGCTGTGGCCTTGATGTCGGGCAAAGTAGCAGCGAGGTAGGCGACGTGTCCGCCAAAGCAGAAACCGATGCAGCCAAAACCTTCTTTCTTGACAAATGGTAAAGTTTTGAGGTAATCGATCGCAGATTGGATGTCGCTCACGAGTTGGGATGCGGTAGTTTGTTCTTTGTGTTCTCTGCCGATTTTGATGGCTTCGGGTGTGTAGCCAGTTTCAAAGCCGGGGGCTTGGCGTTGATAGATGGCTGGGGCGATCGCCACATATCCTTCCTTTGCTATTCTGTCAGTAACCTCGCGGATGTGCGAGTTGACGCCAAAGATTTCTTGAATCACGATAACCGCGGGAAATTCCCCTGCTGTGGCCGGTTGGGCTAGATAAGCGGCGATTTGCAAATCTCCGTTGGGAATTGTGACGTTAGCTGTGCTAATTTCTGGGTTGGTCATAATTAGTTTTAGTGCAATTATATTTCATTTGTGAAGTGGATTTTTTTAACCGCAGAGGGCGCAGAGGGCGCAGAGGAAGAAAAGAGAAGTTTTTGAGAGAGATTGTTGGCATTATACCAGATTTCGGACTCAACAAACCAGGCTAAGTATGTTTTTTTGTTCGAGCTTTTCTTCTCCAAGTTTGCGGAGTTCGCGGTTCGTTAAAGAAATCTCTATTAGTAACTAATCCTATATTTTACAATATCACATTACCCGGAAATTGCTGTTTCAAAACAGGCATCACCGGACAAGGTTTTTGTTCCTGCAAGTTCTCTGGTTTGTTCCAAGTAAAAGGCCCTTTTTTTTCCGCCGCCATCCACAGCAAACTTTTGGCTCGTGTCATCGCCACATAAAGCAATCGAAACTCTTCTGCTGTTTTCAAGTAACCTGCTTGTTCCCACGCTTCGCCGAGGTTTGGTAAAGGATATTTTTCGTGCAAACTCGCTCGAATTTGGGCTCTCGCTACCTCGGCCAAAGTGAAATCTCCTAAAAATCTGGCTTGTGGCAAAACTCGCAAACTTCCGGGGATGGTTTGGTCGTGTAAAAATGGTAAAAATACACAATCCCAGTCCAAGCCTTTGGCTTTGTGCATGGTAATAATTGTTAGTTGACCTTTGCTGGTGTAGCGTTCTTCTATTTTGTCGTCTGCATCCACGGGTTCAAATCTTTCGGAACTGACTATTTCGCTCAAGACTTCCAAAATCTTCTGCATGGAATTGTTGCCGGCTGTTTGGATTGCTACCCGTTCTGCTAATTTGTCGGCGGTGGCTAATTCTGTTTGGTCGTATTGCAGCGCTAAGGCTAAAAATGAGATAATTTGGTATGGTGGCAGTTCTAAGCGTGCTTGCAGCAAACTGCAACAAAAATAACGGCATTTACGCACGGGTTCTGACTGCTGCGGGTCTAGCGGGCCTGGGTACAGGAATTGTTCGGGGCTGGTGGCAAAGGCATTATAGTCTTGTTTGGGGATGAGTTGCCGATCGCTCAAAATCTTTAAGGCTGCTTTCAGGTAATCTGGTGAGTGCGGGCGATCGAGAAATTGCAGCAGTGTTAAGATTTCCCAAGGAACCTGAGAATGTCTGTCACGCTCCCCCACATCCTCAATTTTAATCCCGTATTTGCGCAAATCAAAGCTCAATCCGTGTTTTTTGGGATTTTCGAGGACTTCTTTGATAAACTTGCCTTGTTTGTTTTCCCGCACCAAAACAGCCATGGATTTCAGATTTTCTAAGGGCAATTTGGCGCGATTTTCCTCATCGCCAGATTCGAGATTTTTCTCATGGCTTCCCCAGGCAAAATCCGCAGGCAAAAATTCCTCCACTAACTCAATTACCCGCTTGGCAATTAACTCAACTGTCTGGTAAACATCGCGGGGGCTGTGCAATTCTAATCCTCGACCGATGGGGTCGGGATTGGCATTTTGCTGCGGGTCATCGCTGGGGACGGGTTTAATAGTTTGGGATCGAAAAGGCTGTTCGGTTCCCGCCAATTCCGATTTGTTTACCCATTGCAACATAAAGTTAGCTGCATCGATTATCACCTGGGTGCTGCGGCCTGCACCGTCCATTGTTGCTAACTTATTTTCAATTTGGCAATCTTCGCAAAATTTCCGAAAATAAATCGGATCTGCGGGAGTAAAAGTAGAATTAATTGCTTGATTTGGGTCGCCAACTCTGATAAAATTTTCAACTGAGTTAGGACTGTCGGTTTCGCTAGCTAATATTTTCAAAAGCTTAGTCTGCAAAGGTGTCGAATCCTGGGCTTCGTCCTCGAAAACCGCAAATACTTGCTTTTGCTCGATCGCCCTCGCTCCCGGATTGTCCAACACCCGCAAAGCTGCTAAAATCATTTCGTCATAATCTATGAATTCCCGGCTCCTCAACAAAGCCTGATATTTTTGATATAAACCGCCGGCTACGGCTAAAATTTCATAACCGTCAGCCGAATCAAGAGCGCTCATTTCTAACAACTGTTCGGGAGACAAACCCGAAGATTTCGCCTCGTGAATCACAGTTTTAGCTAACTGTGGCAAAATCTCTGTCCGCAAAACCGATTGTCGCCGCAATCTCTCCGTTTCTTCTCCGTCGAATTGCTGTCCTTCTAACAAAACTTGATATCTGCGGGGATTTTCGGCAATCCAAAGTTCTACACAAGTGCGAATTAAGCGGTGATTTTGAGTTGGAGTTACTAAAGTAGAGTTTTCTAAATTTAAACCAGACAAATCTGGATGGCGCATTGCAATATTTAACGCTAAACCGTGCAAAGTGTGCACGGCAAAACCGCCTTGATATAAAGACAATTGTGCCAATCTTTGGCGAATTTTAGTTTTAATATTAGCAGCAGCCGATCGCGTAAATGTCACCACAATTAACTGACGGCGGTTATAAAGTCGGTTGCGGGCGATCGCAATTGCCGCCGCAGCAGCCATTCCTGTAGACTTCCCGGCCCCTGGAACCGCCGAGACCGCAAGGGGCCCGCCTTGCCAATCCGCCATCTCGTGCTGGCCCTTGCGCAAGCTGTCGCGAATTTTACCGCAAGCAGCAGCCAAAAGGGCGGCGGGATCTAACTCGGAGAAAGTGCTGTTCGGGCGATCGATCTCGGCAGTCGATCGGCTAAAATCAGAATCAAATTCATCAGTCATGATTGCATCCGCGTTTATCTGCGTTCATCTGCGATTAAAAATCAAAAAATCTTCAACCTTTACCGTTTCCATTTTCGTATCGGCTAAACTAACCATATCTATTTGAGCTTAAATTAAAACCAGCATAAAATCCAATACCCAAACCTTTTTTACAGGAAAACCCCAATGAAAACTCACCTCAAAACCAATTCCCCGCCCCAGCCAAACCCAGCCAAAAACAGCAAAACTCGCTTTGCAGTCATAGCATTCTTAACTTTATCCTCCGCCATTGCTTTACCAAGCTGCGGAGCGCCACCACCTGGTAGTACCAGCGGTGGAGCTCCAGCCCCTAGCTCTAAAACTGGCTTGGCTTCACCCCGCAGTGCCCAAAACCAAATTGCCGCATCTGCTCCCCAATCCGAACCCGCACCTGTAAGCACACCCGGAGGCGCAGCGTCAAAAGTTGCTGCTGATACCGCAAAAAAACCAGCCCCTGAAACTCCAACAACTGCTCCCCAACTGATTAAAAAAGCCGAACTCAGTGTAGTTGTCAAATCTATTGACAGCAGCACTAAATCTGTTACCGATATTGTCAAAAAACAGCGAGGCGATATCTTGGCTTTCCAAAACCAAAAGCCGCCGGATTCTAGTGTACGCCAAACTGCAACCTTGCAGATTCGCGTCCCTCAAGAAAAGTTAGAAACTACTTTAGATGCTTTGGCAAAACTCGGAAGTGTGGAAAACCGAGGGCTTACGGCTGAGGATGTTAGCGATCAATTAGTTGACAGCGAGGCTAGGCTGCGCAACCTCCGCAAATCCGAAGAAGTTGTGTTAAAAATTATGGAGCGCTCCGGCTCTGTTGGCGATGTGCTCAAGGCTTCTCAAGAGTTGAGCAATATTCGGGAGTCGATCGAGCGCATCGACGCTCAGTTAAAAAGTTTGCGGAATCAAGTAGCCTATTCAACTATTAACTTAACTTTAGAAGCAGCAGTCTCGGCTCAGCAAGAACCCGAACCTTCTCTCGGTTTGCGGGTGCAGGAAACTTGGGGAAAAGCGACTCATTCTGTGGGCGAATTGACGCTCGGTTTGTTTGCTTTGGGTATTTGGATGTTGGCTTACAGTCCTTATTTCCTGGTAATTGGGGCGGGAATTTACGGTTTTAATCGATTTAGAAAACAGCATTCTGTTCCGAAAATTCAAGAACCAAAACCGCCCGCTGCGAATTAGTCATGGGTTTTAAGAACAGGCAAGATGCCTGTTCCACAAAGAGTGAATTTTCTTGTGGGATGGGCCGAAGAGCCTGCCCCTAAAAGGCTGATTGACAATCATCACTAACTAATCACTAATGACTAATGACTACTGACTGTTGATTGTTGACTGTTGACAGGAAAGCTGTTGGCTAATAACAACTAACAACTAACAACTAACAACTAACAACTAACAACTAACAACTAACAACTAACAACTAACTAATCGTCAATTTGCCATCCATCTTTGGTATAATCTTCATCGACAATCTTCTTGGGACGCATCACCAGCATAACTCGCCCTAAAATCGAAAGTTCAGGGGAGGTTTCAAACCAGTGCAATTCTAAATTTCCCCCGTTATCGGCGAGGAAATAACTGTCAGCATCCCACTGTCTTAGGGCGCGATCGGCAATAATCAAAACTTCTTCAACTTTACCTTGCAGCGGCACGGGCAGTCGATCGCTCATTTCCAAAACCGCCACCGGATCTTCGGCGTTCAAAATTACCTGCCATCCGGGAATCGCCACCCAAGCTCCAGCTCCCGAAAATTTTACCATTCGGAACGGCCCGATTTCCTCCGGCAAAGGCACTGCCAGCAAATCAGATGTAGAAAGCGGCAATTTGCCTACAACCGGGACAACCCGAGGCAATTGTTCCTCGGTATCGAGCCGGTAGACGGGCAAGCGGGGCGCTTCCCGCCTCGCAACTACGGTAAAATCGACTAACAACTGCTCGATTTGCGCCCTAGCGCTTTGGCTACTAGCTAATTTTAGGCCGCGAGCAATTAAGCGCGATCGCTCTTGCAAATCGCTTTTCTGTCTCGCCAATTGCCAGCACTGGTAGGCTACAGCATCCCCGGGAGTGTCTGTGAACCCCTGCGGGAGACTCCCGAAGTGCGAAAACTCTTTGATCGCTTTGGCAACTTGGCGGGCATCGTCAACATCCAAATTGTGGGCTAGCATCAAAGCTGCCGCCCCGGCCCGCTCTACTTGTGAAAGAATCCGAAATTCGTATAAAATATCACTTCCTTTCCGTAGAAAGTGCGATCGAACTTCTTCCGAAGCGCCAGCGTTGACCATGCTGGTGTAAACTTGGGCTGCAACGCCGACCTGATTTTGCTGAATTGGCTCAAAACCAGTTTGTTCAAAAATCTGCTGAGAATTGCAGCCCGCTTGCAGCAGAGCCGTGCAGGCCTGTCCCCACTCAACCCAAGTGCCTTCCTTGCGGCGGAGCGATCGAATTAACTTTTCGACATCCACAGCATTTGTGGCAGGTGCAGGTGCAGAAGGGAAGGAATCTTGCGGTGTATCAGTCATAATTGAATCAAAAACCAGCGTTGAGTTATGTGTGATTGGATACCAGCATGGCTCGTGTCGCGGCAGAGCGATAGATTGATAGTAAGGGAGTTATGAGACTATTGTTGCAGAATAGTTGCTCGCCTAAATTTACAAAGGGGAGTTTATCGTATTGTTATGGATAATGCCATTCCAGAGCTCGATCAAATTAAACGCCAGCTCATGACCCTACACCGACCGAAAAAACCCAAAATGCTGGTAGTAGACGATGAACCAGACAATCTGGATTTACTCTACCGC
>JAYUGZ010000043.1:0-2493 GCA_043767465.1 Cyanobacteriota bacterium | reverse complement strand
GCTTAAATCGGGTGTGGTGTTGGCTTTTGGGTTGGTGCGGGCTTTTGGACAGTTGGATGCTGGATTGTCTTTGGAGGGGGGCAAAATGCCGGGTTTGCAGGAGTTATTGCCGTTTGCGGTTGGTGGTGTCGAGAGTGTGGTATTGTTTGCGATCGCGGGTTTGGTGTTGGATTGGGCGATCGTCTTCGAGGGCTTCGCTAACGGGCGTTTCTGGATTAAACCTTTTGATTCTTAACTCAGATCGGACGTACGGTTGAAACCGCGGAGTTTACGGGCACACAAACAATGTCCGCCTCCGCGGACTGAAGAATATCACGTAATTTTATAACCGCCCCGTCTTCAACCCGCGGAGGCGCGTGAGTGTCTGTGTAGACGCGGTTTCAACCGCCGTCTTATCTGAACCGTAATACCTCATACTCTAAATTGCCATAAACCATTTGTTTATCAACCGCCGACAAAACTTTATTATTAGCAGCATCAGAAACTAAACACTGACAAACTAACTGCGCGACATCCGCCCGATGAATTGTTCCCGCAATTCGACAATCTTCTGTTAAAACACCATTACCTGTTGCAGGTTCCGATTTCAGTCCGCCCGGACGAATCACTGTATAAATCATCCCGCTGGCTATCAAATGATTCTCGGCTTTTTCCTTTTCAATTAACACCGGGCGCAAAGTTTCTAAAGCTTGCGGCGGTAAAGCGGCGGCAGTGTTACCGCTACCGATAGATGAAACTAAAATAAACTTTTGCACGCCTGCTTTGACAGCCGCATCAATCAAGTTTTTGTTGCCCAAATAATCGGCTCTTTCCCCATCTTTGGGTAGGCCGCCAACGGTGCTGATTACGGTATGGATTGGTTCGCCTCCAGCCATCGCAGATTCCACAGCCACAGCGTCCAAAGCGTCGCCAGTCATGACTTTGATGCCCATTGTTTCTAATTCGGTGGAGTTGGCGGGCGATCGCAAAAGTGCAGTTACTTGCATATTTTGTGCTACCAACAACTTTGCTATTTCTAGCCCAACGCCTCGGCTTGCACCCGCTAAAAAAATGTGGAATTTCTCTGTCATATTAATTTTGTTTTAATTTTTGCTGAAATTGGTTTTTTTGACTATAGAACAGTATACAACAATCCTCTGTATTTTTTTGAATTAGTTTTTTTTTAACCGCAGAGGGCGCAGAGGGCGCAGAGGAAGAGAGGGGAAAGATTCGCAATTTCCAATTTACGTTAGATTTTTTTGCCCACTATTACTACCCAAGATTGAGCTTCGCGGGGTAAGCCGGGAGGGCGGTAGTAGTGATTGATAATGGCAAATCCCGCTTGTTCTAAACAAGGCGCTAAAGTTTCGTATTCCCATCCCGCAGTATAGCGTTTTCCGGTCGGCCGTTCGTCGTATCCCTCCCAATTTCCCCGGCACATTGACATGACAATTGCACCGCTAACAACTAATGTTTTGTGCAAATCTTGCAGCACTTTCACCATTTTGTCACTGGGAACATGAATCATCGAAGCATTGGCGAAAATACCGTCAAATTCGGCTTTTGGTAAGTCGAGTTCTAGAAAAGATTGCTGCAAAACTTCGCAGCCGGATAACTTCTTCGCTGTTTCTACAAAAGCCGGAGTTGCATCTAAGCCTACAACTGTGTTTCCTTGGCTCTTGAATGCTACTAAGTCTCGTCCTGGCCCGCATCCTATGTCTAGTATTTTACCAGGATTGCGAGGCATGGCAGCGGTTAGTGCATCGCGATTTTGGGATACGTCGTGATGCCATGTTCCTTCTCGGAAAGATTCGGCGGTTGTCTGGTATTCTGCGATCGTAATTTCTTCGCGTTTGTCCATAATTCCTCCTTTTGTATTATTTGAGATTAAAGAATTGAAGAATGTCAACTGTAGGGACATGGCACTGCCCAAGGAGTATCAACTTAACGTCAAATGTAGTCAGAGACTGCTGTTTAACTATTAAATCTAGATCCCCCCTAGCCCCCCTTAAGAAGGGGGGGACAAGAGTATTTCTCAAAGTCCCCCTTCTTAAGGGGGATTTAGGGGGATCTGGACTCGGATAAAAGCGATATTTCTCAACGATTTCAGGCTTAAGTTGACACCTCTGGGCTCTCGGAGTGTCCTACTCTATTTCATCCGATTTAAAACTGCTAGAAGAGTTAAACAACCAGGGTTTTTTGCTCGGATTGATTAACTGCTGAATCAACTTCTAAGATAGAACCTTCGGGAGATTCGATCGCAAATCCCGCATCTCGAATCATATCCCAATCTTGATTGGCGCTTTGTCCGGGAGTTGTGAGATAATCTCCCACAAAGATCGAATTAGCAGGGTAAAGTCCCAGAGGTTGTAGCGATCGCAAATGCACCTCTCGTCCCCCAGCAATCCGAATTTCTTGGCTGGGAAGCAAAAATCGGAACAAACAGAGAATCCGCAAACATTGGCGCGGATTTAAGCGATTAACGTCTGCAAAGGGCGTTCCGGGGATTGGAAT
>JAYUGZ010000042.1:0-15795 GCA_043767465.1 Cyanobacteriota bacterium | reverse complement strand
TGGATGCAGAGACTGCGGTAGGGCTCGGCCAGCAGGCAGGCATCCACTATGGGGACTAAGGGTGCTCCTTGACCTCCTGCTGCAATGTCTGCCGATCGAAAGTTGCTCACCGTAGTAATGCCTGTCAATTGCGCGATTAGCGCACCTCGGCCGAGTTGTAAGCTGTAGCCCATGAACCCATCGGTGAGATCTTTCTCCCCTTTCCCTGGCGGTCGGTGGTAGACTGTTTGACCGTGAGAGCCGATTAATTCGGCTTTATCATATTCTGCTTGAATTGTCAAGGCCGCGGTGGCAAATTCTTGGGCGATGGCATCATCTAATTCGGCTAGTTCTGCCATTGACAAAGCCTCGCCGCTGCAAACCGAGAGAATTTGCGATCGCAAAGTAGCAGGATAAGGGAAAGTCTTGCCGGCGACCAACTCCACTTTCAAGTCTATTTGGGAACCGACCACATCCACCAAGGCAGCATCAATGCCATCCACCGAAGTGCCGCTGATCAAACCGATAACGCGAGTCATTCAATTTTAGATTTTAGATTGTGAGATTTGAGATTTGAGATTTTTAGATCGCCGGGTGTGGGAGGGCGATCGGGTATTATTTTAGATCCATCGTGACGATGACCACAGTAATATTGTCCCGTCCCCCTTTATCCTTAGCTGCTTCAATCAAAGCAGTTGCAGCGCCCTCGCAGGCGCGAATCGACTTCAGAGGCGAAGCAATCAAAGGATCTGAAAGTTCCTCAGTCAAGCCGTCACTGCACAGCAGCAAGCGATCCCCGGGCTTTACGTCCACCGGTAGAATATCTATTTCGCGCAAATCATCGCGGCCCAAGCACTGGGACAAAACGTGACGCCAAGGATGACTGCGAGCCTGATCCGGAGTCAGGGCCTTTCTTTTGACAGCCTGAGCAACCCAAGTCTGGTCTTCAGTAATCTGCTCCAAGCGAGCTCCGTGTAGCCGGTACAAGCGAGAGTCGCCGATATTAGCGCACCAAGGTCGGCCCTCATCCCTAAAAATCAGAACTACAGCCGTAGTCCCCATATCAGCGCGCTCAGGATGGTCAAGCTGATCCGTCAAAATTGCTTGATTGGCAATCAACAAAGCCTTTTCCAACAACAGTGGAGAATCTTCAGGCCCTTCCCAATGTTCGATCAAATAAGATTGAATCGCCCCAGTCGCAATCCGACTGGCTTCTTGACCTCCGGCGTGTCCTCCCATTCCGTCGGCCACTATGAAAAATCGCCCGTCAGAGTCTATGCAGTAAGAATCCTGATTTACGGAACGAACTAGCCCTGTGTCTGTCTTACCTGCGAAAGAGCGTTTCATAGATTAGTGATTGGACTCATCGAACTTAAAAGCTTGATTTAACTGGTGCAATGTTTTCTTGCAAAACTTAAATCCCGAACGGGAGTTGAAGTTTCTGCCGATCGCGATCGCCATTTCTCGAAAAATTGCACTTCCTTGACCTTTGATTGTAGATCGTTTGGTACTAATCCCGTCTTAAAATTTTCCTAAATCAACGTGCATTAAGCAGCGCCTGCTACAAAAAACTCGATTTCTACAAAAAATCAGAGATTTGGCTGGGATAAATCTAGGAAGCAGCCTGGTTTTTAGCCTCGCGAGCTGGTAAGTCGTGTAAATTTTACTAATCTGTTGTCAGCCAGCCAAAACTTAACATTCAGTTGTCAAATTTGGGCTGACGAGAAATCTCAAGCCTAAAACTTCAAATCCCCAAGGGCACAACTATGACATCCTGTCTAAACGATCGATCCGCTTGAACAAACGCAGCATAGCTACCCCTGCACTCCCAGCCAGCACGGCCAAAGCGACAGCCACCCAGACTTGATTGCTGACAAACAAAATTGTCGCCGAGACAGTAAAAGCACTCATCAGCAAAGCATAATTCGTGCCCATTTGAGCGCTGCTCATACGGCGGAGCAAGCGCTCTGTTTCGGCAGAACGGACGCGAATCCGTAAATCTCCCTGTTCGAGTTTATCAATAGTCTCCTCAATCCGGCGGGGCAAACCCAAAGCAGTCGAACTCACCTGAGCCGCCTGACGGCCGATTTCGTTAAAAATGCTGCTAGTTGTATCAGGCCCATTTCCATTAGTCATAAGCTGCATGGCAAAAGGTTGTGCCACCTCCATAAAGTTGAATTCGGGATCTAAACCGCGGCCCACCCCTTCGATGGTGGAAAAAGCTCGCATTACAAAAGTAAAGGTAGCTGGGAAGCGAAAAGGTTGGTCGTAGGCAATATCGTAAAGGTCGTCAGTAATCGCGCTCACCGACTGCTCTTCAAAAGGCTTATCCATGAAGTTATCCAGCATATACTGGATGCTGCGGCGCACCGGACTCATATCGCCTGTCGGAACCAAAGCGCCCAGCTTGATTAGAGAATCCATAATCCGCTGTCCGTCTTTGGAAGCAACGCCGTAGAGAGTCTCCATCAGTCCTTCGCGGACGTTGGACTGAATTTGCCCCATCATGCCAAAATCGTAGAAAATCAGAGATCCTTGGGCACTAACAGCGATATTGCCGGGGTGGGGGTCAGCGTGGAAAAAACCATCGTTGAGCAACTGCCGCAAATAGGCTTTGGCACCTAACTGAGCGATTAATTTGCGATCGATACCCGCAGCTTCCAAAGCTTCATAGTGACTGATTTTAATCCCCGGCAGGTATTCCAAAGTCAGCACTCGCGGAGCCGCGTAGCGCCAATAAACTCGTGGCACCTGTACCCAGTCGCAGTTGCTAAAATTGCGGCGAAAAGTATCAGCATTGCGGCCTTCATGGAGATAGTCAATTTCCAGCCACAGAATGCGACAGCATTCCTCATAAATCCCCATCCAATCTCGGCCGCGACCCCACTTCGGATCGTTTTGAAAGTAGCGGGCGATTCCCTTAAGAATTTGCAAATCAATCTCGAACAGCTTCCGCAGTCCAGGCCGCTGCACCTTAACTACAACTTCCGGGCCGGAGTGTAGTTGAGCTTTGTGTACCTGACCCAAACTGGCAGCGGCCAGGGGCACCGGGTCAAAGCTGCGGTAGAGTTCCTCAACAGTCTTGCCCAAATCCTGCTTGACAATTACCTCTAACTGCTCGTAGCTGAAAGCAGGCACTTTATCTTGCAGCTTAGAAAGTTCCTCGACAAACTCTGCGGGGAACAAGTCGGCGCGGGTGGAAAATAATTGTCCAACTTTAATGAAAGTCGGGCCTAAATCCAAGAGTGTTTCTCGAACCCAGATAGCTTGAAAGCGGCGTCTGGCAACTTTCTTTTCTTCAGTCACGCCTCCCCAGTAGCTCCAGTTTTTGCTGTCGAACCACAGGGAAGCCAGCCAGAGCAAGACAAAGGCCCAAATGTCAAAGAAGCGCCGCTGGCGGGAATATTTTTCGCGATTCCAGCGATAAGCTTTACTTTTGTAGGATTTACCAGTAGTTTTTGGCTCATCGGCCTCGCCAGTGCGCTTGCGGGAGGGCTGGCGATTAACAGAGTCATCAAGGAGAGCAGACACTTGGGTTCCCAAATTGCTTATTTTATAAGGTTGTTGCTTTGATGGCAGGTTGGAGCGCAGGAGCGTATTGCTTTGCGCTCGTGTAGTAGTAAGTAAATTGTTGTTGCGGCCGTCAAGCGCAGCTATCCCTGGTCAGGAATCGCCCTTTTTTAGGGCAAACTGCTGCGGTAGCGCTGCAATTGCGATCGCACCAGGGCGACTTCAGCGCGCAGCTCGTCAATGGTGACTTGCAAGTCGGCGGGAGGGATGTCTTGAATGGTGATGGTGGTTGCAGTGCCTGTTCTGGTCTGCATCGCCTCATCCGCAGCTCGATTTGCCCGTTCTACAACTCGATCGGTGAATTGGCGCAGGCGTTCTCTTTGTTCGGCGTCAAATTTACCGAGTTCGGAGAAAGCGTTGGTTGCTGCGCTTTCTAATTGCTCGTATAGTGCTTCTGCAACTGCTCTGCCTACAAAAAAAGCATGAACTGGGGGTTTACTCATAAAAAAAATCTCTGTGCGCTTCCGCAAAGAATTATAACTTGCTTGTCCTCGATGATGCTTGTTCCTCAAGAAAGGAATTTTGCGAGAATTGATGCACTGCCTTGGCCCTTACCGAAACAAACAACTTTTTTGAGGTGAGGGATCGCCAGACTCCGATCGCCGAGGAGCCCGCACCGAGCCAAGTCGCTGTATGCTCAGCTCTGGTGTTGCTAACTGCTTTCTCAAGCGTCGTGGGTTTGGGAGAACCACTGCGCGACATCAGATCGCCGATAGGCAGTGCCTAAATCTTAACATAATTTCTCGCAAAAAATCCAACATTTATACATTTTTTTCGTCTGGCATTCGGATTGTGGAGCCACTAGAAAATATTCGATAATTTCAGGCAGAGGCTGTTGGTTTTTTCCGAGTCGATCGCAAGTTGTACGAGATAATAGGTGGTTCGGAGGGACATTATATTGTCCAAAATCGACGGATATTTGCTGACTCCTAAAACCAAGTATTTGTCCGCACATTTAACCAACCAAAATAATTTTAATTCGTCGCTGGTTCGGTCCCAGGCACTGTCGGTTCTGCCACAGGGAGCGGCGAGTTAGGGGCGATCGAACTATCTGAATTGCTGCGGCTTTGGCTGGGTATTGGCGGTTCGGCCGATCGCACATTTGGGGACGCGACTACTGGTGGCACGGATTCCGACGGTGGCAAGGTTTCAGCACTCTTCGCCGCAGGTGGGGCGGCTGCGGGGGGCGAGTACCTGGGCGCTTGGGGTGGCAGGGGCGCAACTTCCGGTACAGGTGCGGATGCTGCTTGGGGTGCTGGCTCGATTTGGGTTTTAGGTTCTGGAATGGGGTACTCAGAGATCTGCGCTTCGGGATCGGGCGTGGGGGGTGCTGAAGGTTGCGCTTGGGGCTCTGGGGCGGGAGTCTCCGGGCTTGGGGAAGCAGAAGGTTGGGAGAGGGCTGTTGAGGAGTCGATCGGTTCGGGTATGCTGCTGTCTGAGGTTGGCTTGGGGCGCTTGTTGAGTTGAAGTGGAACCAGAGGGCTGCTTTCGACAGATGGCTGCCCGAACATCGGCCCTGACAAATCGCGGGATTTGAGCAAATCTTCCAGAGATGGGAAAGATTGAGTTGTCGATCCGTTGCTGCTGACACTGGTGCTGTTGTAGCGCCAGGCTAGGTCAAAACCCATCCAGCCTGCAATTGCAGCCGTGACGACAAACGCTAGGAAAGTCAATTGCGGCGGGGGAGGTGCGGGCAATCGCAGACTTTGCTTGCCTGTTCTCTCTGCGGGTACTCGCTCTTTTTCTTGCAGCATGGTAAGCCAATTTTCTACTGTCTGGGGGCGTTTGTGGGGGTCGGTTTCGAGTCCCTGAAGGATTGCTCGCTCGATTTGGGGGCTGAGGTTGGGCTGAAATTCCCGCAAAGAAGCCAGGGGAATTCGATCGCGCAGGGGTGCTGCTACGGGTGGTACGCCGGTGAGCAAGTAGTAGAGGGTGGCGGCGATCGCGTAAACATCTGTGGCTGGTGTACATTTACCGTCATAGAGGTATTGTTCGATCGGCGCGTAGCCCGGAGACAGCAAGTTAGTGTGAGTTTGTTTGGTGCCGGCGGTAAAGTCGCGTGCAATACCGAAGTCTATCAACATTACTAGATGAGAATCGTCTCGCCGGATAATATTTTCCGGCTTGATGTCTCCGTGTAGCAATCCGCTGTGGTGAACTGCACTTACGGCTGAGGCTATTTGCCGAATGTAGTGCAGGGCCTGGGCGAATGGCAGGGGCTGATCGGTTTCGACTATTTGGGCGAGGGTTTTGCCGGGAATATAGTCCATCGCAATAAAAGACTGCCCGGCTTCTTCAAAAAAGTCGATTACTCTGACGATATTGGAATGCTGGCACCGCGACAGGCGTTGTGCTTCGGCAATAAACTGCTGCTGAAACTGGGCAGATTCTGGGTGTTGGCGCAGACTTTCGTTGAGGGTTTTGAGTACGACGGTTTGGTTTAAATGGGTGTGGGCAGCTCGGTAAGTGATGCCGAACCCTCCTATACCTAAAGTCGCGTTAATTGTGTATTTGCCCTGTTGTAGGACTGTTGCTGGCGCTAAGTTCATCTTTAGTTGGTGCCGGTTCCCAAACTATGCTACCGCCTTTGGGTAATTTCGCAGAGTTGAAGGCGACCTGCGCGATCTACGATCTGCGCCATAGTTTTGGCTTGAGCTCTGCCATATCATTCTATCTGTAGCAGTCGTTTTAAGAAACTTAACACAATATTTTGCCAATAAAAATCCCGCTCTTGTGGAACGGGAAAGCCATCAGGGTGCATCTATTAATTTGACTATAGCGCATGGGGGGTATAACCCCTTTTTTGTTTAAGAAATCTTTATAATTGACCGATTTATGTAAATATTTAAATATTTACTTGACTTTTGAACAATTTTACAGTTTTAAATTGAAATTGATAGGTTAACTGTCAACTGTCAACTGTCAACTGTTACCGTGCTTTGGCAAATGGTGCAGCAAATACCATAAAACGGCTATATTTGCGATAAATACGGCTAACTTAAGTACGGTGACACCCTGAAATAACTCATATATTTCTGGCGGAATACTGATTCCTACTAGCACTAATACTAAAATTGTTGCCCAGCCTTTTTCGTACCACAAGCCAACCGCTTCAACAGCAGTCAAACCAGCATAAAGTCCTGCCGCTAGTCCGCTAAATAATAAGGTTTTTTGCTTAACACTTAGAACTTTGTCTAATAAAAACTCAACGATTCTTAGTTTGCTTTCTAACAAGTAAGATTCTGAAAAATCTTCTAAGGCTTGATGGTTTTTTAGTGCTAAAAGCAAAGCTAGCGAAGTTAATGTCAAGAGGGCAGCGACAAAACTTTTGTAAAGGACAATTGCGATTAAGGCTGGAGGGCGCTGTTTTTTCACGTAAATTATTGGAAAATTGATAATTTGCGATCGGCTTGTGAAGGAAGTTCGGCAACGGATTTTGTCACGGATTTAACGGATGGAATAAGGAAGATTAGCAACGGATTTTGCCACGGATTTAACGGATGGTAAAAGTTGAGTATGGTGTGTCAGCAATTAGCTAATCAATTATATAGAAAATAACGCGCTGCTGACACACCATGCTAAGATTGAGGATAATGTTGTGCTAAGAAAGAGATGGCAGTAGCCCGATCGCCCAAATCGCCATCCAACGCAGCCGCCAACAAATCATCCAACATCCGTTTAAACCCAGGCCCCGGCTTGTAACCCAATGCCTTCAAGTCATTGCCGTTTAAAGGCGACTCAACATTTGCCCATCTGGTGAGATATTCCCAAATCTGGCGGCGGACACTTCGGGGGCTTTGTAGGGCGATCGCAATTAGCAGCGGCAACTCATAATTCCTCAACATAAAAACCAATTGACTCGGCAAGTGGCACTTCGGCAAATGCTCTGCGAGTTCTTTCTTTCCGGCTTCCAAAAGTTGCAGCCGTTTAATGCTGTCAGCAGGTAACTGAAGATTTGCAGCCACCTTAGCGCGATATTCCGGTGCTAAATAAGCTATCACAACTTCCAGCCGCATCTGCCAATCTGGAATATTGATCGTTGGGAATTGATCGTTGGGAATTGATAATTGGGCATCGGGAATTGGGCATCGGGAATTGGGAATAGTCGCCTCTTTCAACATCAATCCGTTACATCCGTTAAATCCGTTACGAAATCCGTTGCCGAACTTCCTTCCTTGCAAACATCGATCGAGCAAACGCAATTGCCGCCACAACTCGCGATCCAACTCCAAAGTCGGATGAATGCAGCGCAAAGCCTGCAAATCTCCGAGCATTTGCAAAGCAACTTTCCAGTAAGGAGCTTGCAAAATGTACTTCAATTCGCTTTTTAGGCGAGTTTCCAAAGCTGGAGCTCGGCCGTTTTCCCCCTGAATGCGGTAATAAATCCCGCTTTCCAAAGCGTTGCGAATATATCCTTCAGTAGAAGGCTCAATTTCAAATCCCAGCCGCACCGCAAACCGCACAGCCCGATAAATTCTCGTCGGATCTTCGATAAAACTGTTGGCGTGCAAAACTCGAATTTGGCGCGCTTCCAAATCTTGCAAACCGCCAAAAAAATCTAACAATTCGCCGCTGCGGGGAACGCCCAAGCGCACAGCCAGCGCATTAATTGTAAAATCTCTGCGGTACAAATCTTGGCGAATCGAACTCGCTTCAACTTCAGGATTTGCGGCCGGATAAGCATAAAATTCAGTACGAGCAGTGGCAATATCCACCCACAGCGAGCCAAAAGCAGAGTCTTTGTGCCACAACAGCGCGGCGGTTTGAAATTGACCGTGAACGTCCAAACGCGAGTCGGGGTAAAGTTTTTGCAGTTCGGAGGCCAACTCGACACCAGCCCCGGAATCGTCGGTGCCGCAGTTGCCATCCACAACTAAATCAATATCTGTTAGCGTTAGTTGATCATCGGTCGCTAACAGTAAATCACGGACTGCTCCACCGACAATATAAAGTTGCCAGCCGCGCTCTTTTGCAATATTGGCTGCGATCGACAATAATTGCCATAATTCGCTACTAATGCCCGATCGCAACAACTGCTCAACCGACTCAGGCATGGGACAATTAGACAACTCAGCATTACTTCCGCTATCTCGCGCTTTTTGCTGGTGCAATTCCCGCAACACGTCAGTGCGAGTCACAATTCCCACCAGTTGGCCGTTTTCCAATACCGGCAAACGCCCGATATCGTATGTCACCATTAAAGCTTCAATTTCTGGCAGCAACGTATCCGGGGCGATCGTTTTTAGCTGTGGAGTCATGTAACCCTTAACTGGGGCGTGACTGAAACCGTGGTGCAGGGCAATATCAATGTCGCGGCGTGAGATAATTCCGGCCAGCCGTAGCTTGCGGGGCGGGACGCCATCGCCCGCATCGACCACCGAAAGCCCCGAATGTCCGTAACGTAGGAGGATACGGTGAGCCTCTCCCACGGAGGTTTCCGGGCGAATACTCCGCACTGGGGACGACATTAATTCGCGGGCGGTTGGAGGGTGAGGGATTTGAGCTTTTAGTTGGTCGGCTAATTGATTCAAAGTCAGCAGCGGATCAACATCTCGTACAGCTAGGGATGCGGCGCGGGGGTGGCCTCCGCCGCCGAGGGGTTTGAATAATTCGCTGAGGTTTGTGCCTTCGATGCGCGATCGACCGATAATAGCTAAGCGGTTGGAAACTGACGATTCAGCGATGTTGCGGTTGTCATTTTCGCTAAATTTATAGACATTACCTAAAAGTAGAGCATCGGTTTCAGTCAAATCGAGCAAGCGAGAAGCCAGGGAAGAAAGTCCGGGAACATAAGATTCAGTAGATAGTAATACTGAAGCTACTGTATAACCATGCAAGGTTTGCGATCGCAAATTATTCAGCGCTTCTCTCAGCAAATCCTGCAATTGCGGAGACAAGGCAGGTTCTACATATTCAGAGATTACCCGCAAACTCGCTCCTTGTTCCATCAACCACGCCAAAGCCATTGCATCTCGCGCGGTTGCGCCCTCGAAGGTGAGGGAACCGGTATCGACGTGGATTCCGAGGGCCATGACTGTGGCTTCTGAAGGTAAAAGCCGCGATACTGTATCGCCGTTTTCGGCTGCTTTTTGGAGTTTTTCGCGGAGTTTTTCGACAATTAATGTAGTGGTAGCCCCGACTGCTTCTATCTGGGTAACAGTGGCGGGGATGTCTAAATCGGCCTGTAGGTGGTGGTCAAAAACAGTTATTTCGTTGATGTGTGGCAAGTCTAGCCATTCAGCGGCTTTTCCTAGTCGATCGCGCCCTGAGGCATCCACTATACTAATAGATCGAATTTGTTGCCGATTAACCGATCGACGTTCAATCAACGGATACTCGTCGCGGTATAGCGCCAAAAAATCTCGCACCGTCGGGTGACAACCGCCAGTCAGCACGATTCTGCTACCGGGGCGCAGCACGCAAAGTCCGACTGCCGCGCCCAAGCTGTCAAAATCTGCTGTTGTGTGGCACAAAACTAAGTCCATAGCCGAAAATCTCGCATCTCTCACTCCCACAGTAACAATTTCTGGTGCTGTGAAACCGGGCGATCGGACTTTAACTTAACTTTTCCAGTTTTCTGTGCAGCAGCGAACAATGATAAAATTGGTAAAAATCCCAAGAGCTACTGACGCCTGTTCGCGCAACGCCCGAATTTGCACAGTCTCTTTCGTATCAATCAACCGACAATCTCTCTATCGACCATCGGGAAACTGCCAGTCGATTGAAAAATTGAAGAATTGAAGAATTTTAGATTTACTCCACAGATGAATCTGGGAGCTTTAACTTCGATCTAAAATTTTGGGTTCTCCCCGACTAAATTCGGGGAATCCTACCCGTTTTTGGGCGACCAAAAACTATAATTTGAAATATTTTTCTAGGTTCTGGAAAACTATTTCTCAACAACACACGGTTATATCGAAAGGAGGAAAGATGTTATCAATTTTGTTTCAGGTGGTTTTACTGGGTCTAGTATTGCTGTCTTTTGTGATGGTGATTGGCGTGCCAGTTGCTTATGCCTCTCCCCAAAACTGGAATCAGTCTAAATCTCTGATTTTTGCTGGTTCTGGCCTGTGGTTTTTGCTGGTTATTGCAGTAGGTGTTTTAAACTTTTTGGTAGTTTAATTTCGACTAGCACTACCGAATAAAGAAGGTAAAAGATAGAAGGTTGAAGGCATTACCCAGCGATGAAACGGCATTCCGCATTCGGCAGAAGCTAGGAATTGTTGAGTCCGCGCGACGAGCCTGTATGTGTTTGCACTTTGAATTCAGATGAGATGTTTCGGCTTTCTGACTTTTGCCTTCTCGCCAACAAAAAACTAAAATCTAAAACCTAAAATCTAAACTAGAACATTATGACTGTTTTCGAGGGAACTTTTACTCAAACAGAATCCTTGCGGTTTGCTATTGTCATCGGTCGTTTTAACGATTTGGTTGTAGACAAACTTTTGGCAGGATGTCAAGATTGTTTGAAACGCCACGGGGTTGATATTAATCCTCATGGGAATCAAGTTGATTTTTATTGGGTTCCGGGATGTTTTGAGATTCCTTTGGTGGCTCGCCAAGCTGCTCTTTCTCGCCGCTACGATGCGGTAATCTGTCTGGGTGCGGTAATTCGCGGCCAAACTCCGCATTTCGATTTTGTAGCTGGTGAGGTTTCTAAGGGAATTGCTGCGGCTGCTTTTCAAAGTGGTGTGCCGGTGATTTTTGGGGTGGTGACGACTGATACGATGCAGCAAGCTTTGGAAAGGGCGGGAATTAAGAGCAATTTAGGATGGAATTATGCGATGAGTGCTTTGGAAATGGGCACTTTGATGCGTCAAGTTAATGGTTTGGGCGCAAACTCTTATGGGCAATTGGCTGCTGCGTCTGCTGCGCAAGTGCTTTCGGGTGAGGCTAGTCTGGCGATCGCCCCTGATGTATCCTCGAATCAAATAGTCTAAGTTGAGCCAGAGGTTTCACCAGATGCTGCGCGAGGCCGATAAACCGGGTTTCTAGGAGTTTGACAGAAGAATCACGACAAATCTACCGAGAAACCCGGTTTCACCAGATGGTACGTGAGGCCGATAAACCGGGTTTCTCGGAGTTTGACAGAAGAATCACGAGAAATCTAGCGAGAAACCCGGTTTCTGATATGGTGCGTGCGCGAGGCCGAACCTGATGTGGTTATCGCTTTAAATCGCTCTGATAATTATTTATCTTCTCACCCGGAGCCTGCGGATATCTTGTTGGTAATTGAGGTTTCCGATTCTACTTTAAAGTACGATCGCAAAACTAAGTTATCTCTCTATGCTGAAGCTGGGATTATCTAGTGATTGGACATTTAACTTGGTTGATAATCAACTGGAAATGTACAGCGAACCCGATCAAAAAAGACAAGGTAGTTTCAATTATCGATCGCAACGAGTCCTTTTACCCGATGAGACTGTCGTAATTCCGGGTTGTCCCGATTTGTCCCTGGATTTATCTTTGGTATTTCCAGCCTAATTTAAAAATAAGATACGATCGCTCACAACGGTCGATCGCCTAAATACTGATTTCTGATTTAGTCGATCGGCGCGATCGGTATTTTGACATTGTGGGTCACATAACATAGCAAACTTCACTTCCTATGTCAAGTCTTTTCCGTAAAATACGGAAAAGACTTGTGTCATCTTCTAGCTTTCCGCATACTAATCACCAGACAGAGGAAACCGCAACATGATCCAAACCATATCCAAAACAATCACGTTTGATGAGTTCGTTGCTTGGTATCCAGAGAACTCTGTCCATAAGTACGAACTACACAATGGAGTAATTGTTGAAATGCCTTTAGGAACCGGCCGCCATTCCCGCGTTATAGGTTTAACCAGGGACGAAATCAGCGCAGAAATCAGGCGACTGAAATTGCCGTGCTTTATCCCTGGTGACTGCCTGCTCAAACCCGTCCGCAACGAGGCGGGCTACCTGCCAGACGCAGTTGTCCTGGATGAAGCAGCTCTCGCCAACGAACCGCGCTGGGATAGGGAATCCATCATCACGATGGGGTCTTCGGTGCGGTTGGCTGTAGAGGTCGTCAGCACGAACTGGCGGGACGATTACCATCTCAAATTCGCCGACTACGAAGAAATGGGCATCCCCGAATACTGGATTGTGGACTACCTCGGTTTGGGCGGCCGCAAGTTCATCGGTACTCCCAAACAACCCACACTATCGGTTTGCCAGTTGGTTGACGGCGAGTATCAGGTAAAACAGTTTAAGGGCGATGACACAGTTGAGTCGCTGGCTTTCCCAGAGTTGAGGTTGACGGCCGAGGTGATTTTTCGAGCCGGTCTGCCTCCAACCGAGCCGAGCTAGAAGGACTGGGGGGCGATCGGGTATCAAAAGGATATCAAATGGGTACAAAAGGACACCAGTTTTGTGACAAATCGGCGTTTTGTACCAAGTGCTGTTTTGTCGGGACGGGCGATCGGACTCATATCAGCTACAGTCCAATTTGTCAATTGTACTCTGTACATCGTGTCATCTTTTAGATTTCCGTATACTAATCACCAGACAGAGGAAACCGCAATATGATCCAAACCATATCCAAAACAATCACGTTTGATGAGTTCGTTGCCTGGTATCCAGAGAACTCTGTCCACAAGTACGAACTACACAATGGAGTAATTGTTGAAATGCCTTTAGGAACCGGCGACCATTCAGATGTTACGGGTTTTATAAACTTGAAACTAGCAGTTGAAATTGACCGTCGTGAATTACCCTACTCAATTCCAGGTGACTGCTTACTCAAGCTTTCCCGTGACGAGGCAGGTTATCAGCCAGACGTAATAGTCCTAGACAGAACCGCACTGGCAAACGAACCACGCTGGAAAAAAGAATCTATTATTACGATGGGGTCTTCGGTGCGACTGGCTGTAGAGGTCGTCAGCACGAACTGGCAAGATGATTACCTGGTTAAAGTAGCCGATTATGAAAGATTAAGTATCCCAGAATATTGGGTTGTAGATTATGCTGCTTTGGGCGGCAGACGCTTCATTGGCAATCCGAAACAACCTACTATCTCCGTTTACCAGTTGGTTGACGGGGAATATCAAATCAGCCAGTTTCGGGGAGATGACACAGTTGAGTCGCTGGCTTTTCCAGAATTGAAATTAACGGCAGAGAAGATTTTTCTTGCTGGTTTGCCGAACTAACCAAAGCTGTTATTCCTAGACTTTCTGGTGTGATATAATCTGAAAAAGTGCGATCAAGATTTATAAAAATTTATACCGTGCCGTAATGACTACGCCACCGCCTCCGACACCGACACCGACACCACCCCCATCGAGTCCAACTCCTGTAGTGCCATCTCTTCCAGCAAGTACGAAATTGGGTACATTCACGCAAAAGTTAGTGATGAATGTTTTAGAGTTTGTAGATCAGGTGTTATATGGGTTAATGGGCCCGCTTGGGAGGACGGTTTTTGGGTCAATTCAGGATGCGATCGCGATCGGTATTCTTTTAAAACTTCCCAGTTTAATCGGTGAAATTATTATCGGTAAAGATTTCTCAAGTTTTGATATTTGTCTCAAAGAAAGCTGGTTAGGTGCATCTTGTTATGCTTGTTTAATTATTGTAGCTTCTGATTTTCTGTTGTGGATAGTTCTCGCAGGTCGAATTATTGGTCGATTTCGGGCAGATTTAAAAGATTTGAAAAATAATCCCTAGGAGATATTTGAGATGACTTTAGTCAACCGCAAACAAATTAGTCTTTATGAAGAAGCTGAAGCTGGATTAAATTCTTTAGTCAAGCAAACGGCTCAAGTTGGTGTTGGTTTGTTGGGGATGCTGTTGCTGACAGGGGGAAATCCGCCAGCTTTGACAGTAGGGTTAAGTGTAGTTGGGGGAATTGCGTTTGTTGCTTGGAGCGAAGAGAAGCGACTGACTAAATTTTATGCGCGGCAATCGCAACTCAAACATAATCCTGTCATTGCGAGTGAAACCAAGCAATCGCAACATCCTAACTATACTGAATTGAGGGTGGTGACGTTGTTTTATCACAAAGATGATCTGGATGCAGGTTTAGCACCAGGTGAGTTCGCTAGGGTTAAAGGAGTTGGTTGCATTGCCTGTATCATAATCATGATTATCATCATTTTTTATGTCATAATGATATTTTTGTGATGATAAGTATTGTTAAATCAGAAATTTATGATAAAAGAAAGCAGGGTAGTCCTGAAGGTGTAAGTGGCATGGCATAGCCGATCGAGAAATTCCACAGACCTTGCCAGGATCGATCTTTACAAAATCGAAGATGTAAAGTCATTTCTGATCGAGTCGCTGAAGCAAAATGTGTCTTAACTACGAGCTATAATAGTTGGGTAACGTTGGGGTAAGTAAAAAACTAACATGAATCAAACTTCTACAGTTACGATCGGCAACACATTTTATACAATCCTCGCAGAACTCTCTGCAAACTCTGGAAAATCAATCCAAGCAGTTCTCGAACAAGCGATCGAACAATACCGAAGACAACAGTTTCTAGAAGCAGCCAACCAAGCTTATATTGCTCTACGCAATAACCCCGAAGCTTGGCAAGAAGAACTTGAAGAACGATCACTCTGGGATATCACTTTAGAGGATGGTTTAGAATGACCTCAGCAGCAAAACCATCACGCGGTGATATATGGCTGATTGACTTGAATCCGATACGAGGACGTGAGCAGTCTGGCAAGCGTCCCTGTTTGATAGTATCTGTAGATTTATTCAATCAGGGTGCTTCGGAATTAGTCGTTGTGTTGCCAATTACATCTAAAGATAAGAGAATTCCCTGGCACGTTGAAGTTAACGCTCCAGAAGGAGGACTGAGACAACGAAGCTTTATCAAATGTGAAGATGTACGCTCAATTAGTATAGAAAGGCTTTTTGAAATGTGGGGCGCAGTTTCTTCAACAACATTAATGATGGTAGAGGAAAGACTGCGTATTCTTTTAAATTTATAGAGAATCAACGAAGTATTCTCGAAAAAACCCGGTTTCTCTGGTTTTGACGCTGAATTCCCCCATCGCATCCACCCATACCTTGCAGCTTGTCAAATTGTGTGATACCATAAAACGTTCTCAAAAATAGCGCAACAGCAAATATTACTGCATGGCAACGAAGCCAACGATCGCATTTACCCACCTCGGTTGCGAAAAAAATCGCATTGATACCGAACACATGATTGGCTTGCTGGCTCAAGCAGGCTATGAAGTCGATTCTAATGAAGAATTAGCGGATTACGTCGTC
>JAYUGZ010000041.1:0-2500 GCA_043767465.1 Cyanobacteriota bacterium | reverse complement strand
TCGGTATCGGATTGGGGCCCTACGGCGTCAAGCTGATTGAATTGCGCCCCGAAGCTCAATTTCTAGAAAAACTCACAGAATTTGTAGTTCTTGTTTCTCTGTTCAGTTGCGGCTTAAAAATGAATCGCCCGCTACAACTTTGGGCCTGGAATTCCACCGCACGGCTGCTCGGTTTTTTAATGCCGATTTCGATTTTTGCTGTTGCTGCGATCGCTCATTGGTTTGTGAAATTAGATTGGGGCCCTGCGATTTTACTAGGAGCAATTCTGGCGCCCACCGATCCAGTTTTAGCCTCAGAAGTTCAGATAGCTGATATAGAAGATCGCGATGAATTGCGCTTTGGGTTAACATCAGAAGGCGGATTAAACGATGCTTTAGCTTTTCCCTTTGTTTATTTTGGCATTTATGCGCTAAAAGATAACAATTGGCCGAACTGGTTTTCGCAGTGGGCAGCTATTGACTTACTCTGGGCGGGTTCCGCAGGTATCGTCATGGGCATTTTAGTAGCTAAAGCCGTCACTTGGATCGATTTAAGACTGCAACGCTACAGACCGGCCGACGAATTAATGGAAGATTTCATCGCTCTCAGCACAATTCTGCTCACCTATTCCCTGACAGAAGTAGTGAACGGCTACGGATTTCTGGCAGTTTTTGTAGCAGGAATTGTGGTGCAGCGCAGTTACCGCGACCCCGAAAAACCGCTTTCCCAACTGCACTTTACCGAGCGCATAGAAAAGTTAATGGAAGTAGGAACAATTTTAATATTGGGTTCTCTGTTGCGCCTAGAAGCTCTGGTGGCACATGGCAGCTACGCCCTCTTAATAGCTGGATTGTTAATCTTTTTCATCCGGCCTGTGGGAGCTTGGATCAGTACGATCGGCGGTCGATTGCATCCCGCCAGCCGCTTGCTGTGCGGTTGGTTCGGCATTCGGGGCGTCGGTTCAATTTATTATCTTACCTATGCTTTTGGTCACGGCTTGAAAGGCGAAATTGGCGAAAAAATTGCCTGGATTACCTTTACAACAATCGTGCTTTCTGTGATTGTGCACGGCATTAGCGCCACCCCGTTAATGAACTGGTACGAGCGCCGGATTAAACCAACAGTCCCAGATTTAATTTAATTTAGTCACAACCTTATACAGATTCTATCTGATATTTGTAGGGACACGGCACTGCCCATAGGTGTCAACTTAACGTTAAACCCAGTCAGAGACGGTTGTTTGACTATTAAATCTAGATCCCCCCTAGCCCCCCTTAAGAAGGGGGGGACAGGAGTCTTTTCAAAGTCCCCCTTCTTAAGGGGGATTTAGGGGGATCTAGACTTAGGCAAAAGCGAGAGATACCAAGGCTTTCAGGCTTAAGTTGACACTAATGGGCACTGCCGTGTCCTTACCTTACCCAGATCGGCGAATTTTACCAAACGATCTAAACAGGTTTCACCCCAACTAATAAAGCGAGTTCGCGCCACTTCCAATAACAGTCTGCATCGTCAAAACCAATTTCTCTAAACCAGCCTAATTGTGTTTCCACATCGAGCAATTTATTAGACGGATCGTCGGGCGAATCGCTAATACCCAGCGCCTCTCGAAACTTCTCATGCAAAGCCGGAGTTGCGGACGCTACGTGCTCCAAATTGCCAAAAATGCCTCCGGGTTCCAAAAGCTCGAAAATCTCGGCGTAAAGCGAACGTTTGCGATCGTCTGCTACATGATGAATCGCAAAACTAGAAACGATCGCACCAAACTTACCCAAATCCGGCAGAGGTTCGTCAAAATTGTGCTCAATTACCGTCACAGTGTTGTCGTCAGCAAAGCGAATGCGGGCTTTTTCCAGCATAGTCGGCGAAAAGTCGATCGCCACAGATGAAACATTCGGGCGATCGCACTTCAGCAGGCCCAACAACCGCCCATCACCCGTACCCACATCCAGAATGCGCTTCACATCTTTCGGCACCTCCTCCAACAAAACCGCTTCACCTTCAGTGCGGTGAGGAATGCCATCAGCCTTAGCGAGATACCACAAAGCGTGTTCCGCAGAAGTCCAAAGATTGACTTGACTCATGAACTTTCAACCCTCATAAATTTCGCCATTTTTGCGAGTAAAAATATGACTATTGCCGTTAGCTTTGGCAATTAAGTCATCGTCTGGGTAATTGACTGAATCACCAGAAGTGCGTGAAGCGAAGCTATCCCGGAGGGAATCGCCAATTTCCAGATAAACAACATCAGAATCCGTGCGATTCACCAAATGATGTCCATCTGCATCCCCAGCCGGAAAACCCGCAGCCATACCAGATTTTAGCACTTGTTCTCCCGAATTCGTCACCAAAGTAACTTCCCCTTCCAGAACATAAATAAACTCATCTTGACGAGTGTGCCAATGTCGGAGTGCAGAACAACTTCCCGGCGCAAGCCTCACCAAATTCACCCCAAAATTATGCAATCCGGCAGCATCACCCAAGCGTTTTTTAACTCTTCCAGCAACAGCAGATTTGAATTGC
>JAYUGZ010000040.1:0-15862 GCA_043767465.1 Cyanobacteriota bacterium | reverse complement strand
ATTGCATAAACGTGTCCGCGTCTGTATTCGTGTTTGATGGGGCTTACTCGTTCGCCTTCTAGGTACTCTTCTGGGGAGATGTAGAAATTATTTTTGCTAACAAACATTGATGTTTCCTCCGATATTTTTATTTGAAACTATTGGTTAATAATCGCATACTTGAGTGGGAAACGGCAGTGCCGTTTTCATACAAAATTAACACAATTCCAGGAATCGGGCGTGCCACAGTTTGCCACTTTCCGTCAATCCCTGCGATCGCACTTTGATTTTGACTCCGCGAGGATTCGCCTCGTAGAGTCGGGCAATTTCCTGCATTTCTGCGCTGCTAAAGCCCGTTCCCACTGTTCCTATCGGCACTAATTTGCCCGCGATTTCTTGCGCGACCTCGATCGCACTAAACGGCCGCCCCGCAACTTTCGTCGCAGTCAACCCCACAACAAACAAATCGTATTCTTGACAGTATTTAGTCCTAACTATCGGAAACTTTTTAACATCTTTGCCGCCGACATAGCGGCAGTTGTGTAACACCCAAACTTCGCCTTCTCTATTTTCAGATTCCTGCTGCTGGGCTAGCAAAAGTTTTTCGGCTGCGGTGCGAGATGTTGGTACAATTTCAAATTCGGAAGATAAACTTACCAGCATTTCGCCAACAGCAACCCCAGCGGCAATTCGTTCCGATTCTGGCAACAAAGTTAGGTCTTTGCCGTGGAAAAATAAACATTTGAAAATGCCATAAACGGCGGTGGGTTGGGTTGTCGGAAAACCGCTGTCAATATTAACAGTAGCAGCTTGTGCGCCGGTGCGGTGTTCGCTGCCGGTACAGCTTTTGTAATACAGTTCGCCGTCTAAAACAAAGGTGCCAATTGTAGCTGCTGTCTCCATTAATCCGCGATCGATCGCAATTGATGCTTGCTGTCGCAGGTTAGTCGATCGCGATTGGTAGTATACTTTATCTGGCGTCGCCACGACCACAACTCGATTGCCGTCCCGTTTTGGCTGTCCCCAATAATCGGGATTTTCGATGTAATAAGAACGTTCGCTGGGCGCGTCAACCGGCTGCATCGTCACAATTTTTCCCGGCTGCAAGTGTGGTGGTAATTCGGCAACTACGGGATGATTAACAGTCTCAACTTTGCTCGGAGAAGTTGATTTTGCCGCAGGAGCAGGATTGGTGGTAGAGTTGTTTGGAGTGTTTTGGTCGATCGGCTGTTCTCCAGTTTCCAATTCAAACGCTCTTTTCCAAAAGCCGATCGCCATTTCTGGATATCCTTCCGACTCCGCACACAGTGCAAAACCAATAACTTTTGCCGTACCAATGCCGCGCCCATAATCAGCCAAATACTGCACAGCGCCCGCTTCACCCATCAAGTGCAATTCCCGCGTGACGATGCGATTGTTCCAACGTTCTCGAATATCGGCGCTAATTTTTTTGGCTGCTTTTCGCTTGGCTTCTGCGTATTCTGTAAACTCCATACAGCCTCCTTTTTTGTAGGGCTACTTTTATACTATACTCAAGCTTGATTCATGAGTCAAGTAGATCACAACTAAATTTACAAGTAGGTGGGTTTAAATAAAAGAAAGAGAGAAATCTGCTTGTAGTTGCGTATTGATAGTCAAACAGAGCAATTAGTTCGGTGGCAATGCTAAGATAGCTTTGCTCGCACATTGCCACCAATAAACACGTGAGTTCGATATTGCTCGCGTTGGGTTCGTCAAGTTGCGATAATTTAATATCAAGTCTAATTGTACTCTTATGATGCGATTGATTTTGTACAGCAAACCCGGCTGCCACTTGTGTGAAGGGTTGCAAGAAAAACTCGAACAGATTGAAAGCCTCAAGTTTCAATTGGAAGTACGAGACATTACCGAACGCGATGACTGGTTTCAAGCTTATCAGTACGAAGTGCCAGTTTTGTTTAAAGTGCAGCCCCAACGAAGCAATTCTACTGGCGACGCTGCATTTTCCCCAGAAGAACAATTACCTCGTCCTTCTCCCCGTTGCACAGTCCCACAATTGGAGCAAATGTTACAGAAATATTTGCAAATCGATCCGTCACAATAATATGATTTACGCAAAAAATCAAGTCCTCCGGGTGTGCAATCGGCACCCTTGGCCCGGAGGGTGCCGAATCCGCACCGAAAAAGCCTGTAAATAGCGGATCGAACAATTTCTGGCGCAAGTCATATTCAAAACATCCAAGTGAGGAGTTTTTCAGATGAAATTGAGAGAATTATTAGCAGCAGTTTCCGGCATTTCCTTTGACGCCCAACATCGGGCCCTCGATGCCGAAGTCAAGGGTTTATCGACTAATTCCCACGCTTGTCAGGCGGGGGATTTGTTTTTGGGAATGCCGGGAACTCGCGTAGACGGCGGAGATTTTTGGCAAGGCGCGATCGCCAGCGGTGCCATTGCCGCCATAATTTCCACCCCAGCCGCCGAGAAAACACCCCCCCAAGACGGGGATACCTGCGTCATTGTCGCAACCGATATGGCTCAAATTTGCGGGCAAATAGCCACCGCATTTTACGCCAATCCTGCTAGCAAATTAAAACTTGTCGGCGTCACCGGCACTAACGGCAAAACTACAACAACTCATTTAATCGAATTTTTGCTCAATCAAATGCAGTTGCCGGCGGCAATTTTCGGCACGCTTTACACTCGCTGGCCCGGCTTCCAACAAACAGCACTTTACACTACACCTTTTGCGGTTGACCTGCAAAAACAACTAGCAGAAGCTGTAGCCGCCGGATGCAAACACGGCGTGATGGAAGTCAGTTCCCACGCTTTAGCACAGCAGCGTGTTTTGGGCTGTACTTTTGAAGTTGCTGTGTTTACTAATTTGACTCAAGACCATCTCGATTATCACCGCGATATGGAGGATTATTTTGAGGCAAAATCTCTGTTGTTCGGTTCGGATTATCTCAAGAATCGCGCGGTCATTAATATTGACGATGCCTACGGACGGCGGATTGTTGAAAGTTTAAAATCAGATAAAATTTGGAGTTACAGCACTACCGACAAAACGGCTGATTTGTATGCTTCAGATTTACAATATCAGCCCGACGGAGTTAAGGGAATGCTGCATACTCCCAAGGGCGAAACTGCTTTTGTTTTGCCTTTAGTCGGTCAGTTCAATTTATCAAATATGTTGGCTGCTGTCGGTGCTGTTTTGGAACTGGGTTTAGATTTGTCGGTAATTGTGGACAAATTATCTCAGTTTTCGGGAGTGCCGGGACGGATGGAACGAGTGCAAATTAGTCCCGACCAAGATATTAGCGTGATTGTCGATTACGCGCACACTCCCGACAGTTTGGAGAACTTGTTGAAGGCTTCGCGGCCGTTTATTCCCGGCAAAATGATTTGCGTGTTTGGTTGCGGTGGCGATCGCGATCGCACGAAACGCCCAATTATGGGTAAAATCGTAGCAGAGTTAGCCGACTTAGCTGTTGTTACTTCCGACAATCCACGCACCGAAAATCCCGATCGCATTTTGGAGGATGTACTAGCAGGCATTCCCGCCACCGTAAAACCCGTCGTGATGTGCGATCGCAGCGCAGCCATTCGCACTGCTATCATGGACGCTAAACCCGGAGACGGCGTGCTGATTGCAGGAAAGGGACACGAAGATTATCAGATTTTGGGTACTGAAAAAGTCCATTTTGACGATCGAGAACAAGCGCGAAATGCCCTGAAAGAAAGAAGGAACGAGCTTAGCAGTTAGTTATTAGTTATTGGTTATTGGTTCCCAGGAGCGTCCTGGGAACCAGTTAAACAACAAATAATAAATAAATCAAAAATCCGTAGTTTTACGAGTTGACAAGCTGGTTTCTCTAGGCTTATAATAGTGAATATAAAATCTTTCCTAAAAAAGCGATCGCTATAATTGAAATCACAAAAGATCAAATTTTAGATCGCATTGACCCAGATAGGTGCATCATTATAGATCGAAAAATTCGCATATATAACGAATAATCGATTATCATCAAACCATTGCGGAGTAAAAACTAAATCCATGACTACTTATCCCTATTTGGTGCCACCAACATCATTAGATCCATTGTCACCTTCGGTAGACATATCTGTTTCCTTCGCCCAAAACTATTTGCAACAGATGAAAAGCAGTGACTCTGCACCTGTTGTTAACGATAACTTTGTCGAACGACGGCGTGCCCAAATCGCAAAAAAAATGTTGGAATCGCTGCGTTCTGTAAGTGCAAAATCCTGGAATAGAACCGAAGATTTGCTGTCGCAAGTATTAGTTCAACACGGAATTGATACCGATTTAATCGATCCGTGGCAGATTTCTGGTGGGATTCATCAAGTCTACAAGTTGGCGATCGAAGCCTATGCTCAGCAACTACCGCCCGATAGTATTGTCACCAAAATCAGCCCAGTGCTCGGACTTGTCCGAAAGCAAGTCACAGCAATTGACCCCCGCGTGATTGGCTTTGTAGCCATGCAATATCACTACACAGGAGTGCAGTTGATGGAGTTGCTTCCCGACGGTGAACAGGAAAAGTTTGCTAACTACGTCAAGATTCTCGACGATCATCTGTATATGCCACTGCAACGCGCTTACCAAGCCGCTGGGAAGCATTCACCGCACTCGGTGGCGCTGCAATCTGTACGGGTGCTGATGCCGGTGATGACCACGATTGCTGAACGGATAGTCGAGCGCGTAAATCAATTATACCCAAGCTATCGCTGTCATTCTGGGCTGCTCAACACTCCAAATATCCGCACATCTAGCATCCGCGATGTCGAGATGTTTCAAGTTTATATGTGGGTTTGTCTGCTCGAAGGGAATCTGCACGCCCTAGAGACAGAATTGTTTCCCCTGTGCGTGATGATTTACCCTAAACTAAATGTGAATTGGGGACTTCTCAGCAAAATGACTCACTTACTGCGTAAGGAGATTGGGGCCTATCTGTCACCTGAGCAAGCTAAGTATTGTGAACCATTCTACGAGATTTTGCGTCGTATGTTTTCCGCAGAAGTTTTTCCTAATACTGATTAATATCGCTTCTGTGAATGTCTCATCAACGGCTGAAATTCCATCCCATAAGTATCTCTGGCAATCTGGCTGCAAAGCTCTCAAAGCTCTGTCCAGAAATATCTTTCGGGTTTATGACTTATTAACAGTCTAGGGCCGACAAAAACGATCTATCCCCTAGATTAATCAAATCAAGGGGTAAATTCTATTGAAAATTAGGGTACAAAATACTTTAACAAAAAAGAGCGATCGCTATGATAGAACTAACTGGTTATCAAATTTTTGATCGCATTTACTCAGGCACTCGCACCCTAGTTTATCGCGGAACTCGCCTCTGCGATCAAACACCCGTCATCATCAAAGTCTTGCGGAACGAGTATCCCAGCTTCAGCGAACTCTTGCATTTTCGCAATCAATATACCATTTCCAAAAACCTGAATTTCCCCGGAATCATCCAAACCTACAGCTTGGAAACCTACCGCAACGGCTATGCGCTGATTGTTGAAGACTTCGGGGGAATTTCTCTGAAGGAATGGACGGAGAAAGGGGAAACAGTGAAATCTCTGGTGGAGTTTTTCCAAATTGCGATCGACTTAAGCAATACATTAGATATACTTTACCGCCACCGCATCATTCACAAAGACATTAAACCCGCCAACATTTGTTTATGAATATTATCGCCAATGCGATCGATGCTTTGGATACAGCCGTTGGGCGAACCTATGCGGAACTGCAAGCCAATCCTGCGCGAATTATGATTTGTACTGAAATGTCGATCGACCTTTAAACCGTACGAATTAGTATCAAAGATAACGACAAAGGGATGCCAAGCTCAGTAAAATCGCGGATATTCGATCACCTGTTTACTACAAAAGAGGTTGGGAAGGGGACGGGATTGGGATTGGCGATCGCCCGTCAGATTGTAGTCGAAACCCACGCAGGAACTTTAGATGTAGAATCAACCCTAGGGCAGGGTACAGAATTCATCATTCGTATTCCTACTTTAGATAGGACGTACGGTTGAAACCGCGTCTACACAAGCGTAGGCGTTAGCCCCGCCCTGGGTAGTCCTCTCCTAGCGAGGGTGTAAAGAATCTGGAAATAGGCGATCGCACTAATTGAGTTGTGACCTAAATTACAGCAGAGTTATCACAAACCGTATAAAAATATACTAGATAGACTATCTTATATGACTTAACTTTTTCAAAGGACTGCCGCTATGTCTTCCGCCGAAAAAACAACTAGCGATCGCCATTTCATCCATCGTTTACCACTGCGAGCAGTGCTGGTTGCACCATTCGTCCTGCAAATCTTTGCAGCGGTTGGTCTAGTCGGGTATTTTTCTTTTAGAAACGGTCAGCAGGCAGTCAACGATCTAGCAAGTCAATTAATTAATAGCACAACTCAGCGAGTGGATGAACAGTTAGACAACTATCTAGCTCTGCCGCCACAACTAGGAGAGGTGACAGCCGAAGCGATCGCCGCTGGGCAGCTTGACCTGAAAGATATCCAAGCCAGCGAACGTTATTTCTGGCGACAATCCAAAGTCTTCCCTTCGATTAGCACTCTGGGCTACACCTTGACTGATGGTAGACAGATTGGAGCAGGGCGTTGGGTAAACCCAAAAGAGGTCACTATCTATGAAGCCCTTCCCGGAGAGGGCAAGGCCTCAGACTACACCAGCAATTCATCAGGAAACCGAGCTAAGTTAATTCAGAGGTATGATTACGATGCTCTCAACTCTGATGCGTATCTCCAAGCGCTCCATGCTAAAAAACCTTTTTGGGCAGACATCCACGCACTTGGAGCAAGTAATACTGAAGTCTCTGCCGCAGGCACTGAAATGCAGGCTGATGGCCGAACCGAAAATGTGGGAGATTACACAGATTATGTAGCTGTTTCGGCAATTTATCCGCTCTTCGATCGGAAAGGGCAATTTTTTGCCTCTTTATCAGTCGAGTTGCAGCTTAACGACATTGGTAGATTCTTAAAGAGTCTCAAGATTAGCCCTTCTGGGCAGGTTTTCATCCTTGAACGCAATGGCAAATTGGTGGCTAGTTCTGGAAAAAAATCTATTCTTAACAAACTCAAGAAAGATGTGGTAGAGCAGCATACAATTTCTACAATTCCCGATCCATTGATTCAATCGATCGCGAGTCAAATTCAACAGCAGTCGGGCAGCTTGCCATCAATTCAGCAGCATCGTGATTTGAGATTTAAATATAACAACGAGAGCTATTTTACCCAAGTCACTCCTTGGAAAGATAAGTATGGATTGGATTGGCTGATTGTGGTGACAGTACCAGAATCAGACTTTATGGGGCAGATAAATGCCAACACCCGCATCACTATTCTTCTGTGTTTTGCTGCCTTAGGTATTGCAACAATCCTGGGAATTTTCACAACGAGATGGATTACTGACCCGATTCTCCGTCTCCAAAAAGCAAGTGAAGCGATCGCTACCGGAGACCTTGATCGTCCTGTGGAAGTCCGCGGTATTGATGAATTGGAAGGACTGGCGCGATCGTTCAACCAGATGGCAGTGCAACTCAAAACCTCATTCACAGTCCTCGAAGATCGCGTTACTGAACGTACCATAGAACTCCAACAAGCCAAGGAAACCGCCGACAACGCCAACCAAGCCAAAAGCGAATTCCTCGCCAACATGAGCCACGAACTGCGCACACCCCTCAACGGCATCCTCGGCTATGCTCAGATTCTGCAACGCAGCGAATCGATGAGCGAAAAAGGACGCAGTGGCGTCGATATCATCTATCAGTGTGGATCTCACCTACTGACTTTAATCAACGATATCCTTGACCTCTCTAAAATCGAAGCCGGTAAACTAGAAATCCATCCCGCCTCATTCTACTTTCCTTCCTTTCTCCAAGGCGTTGTAGAAATCAACTCTATTCGGGCAGAACAAAAAGGAATTACCTTCGACTTCCTCCCAGATGATAACTTACCTATGGGAGTTCTTGCTGATGAAAAGCGTTTGCGTCAGGTACTAATTAATCTATTGGGTAATGCGATCAAATTCACCAATCAAGGCAGCGTCACGCTCCTAGTTGAGAGAGTCAAAGCAACTGAGAAACCAGATTTTTCTACCCTCCGTTTCTCGGTGAAAGATACCGGAGTTGGCATGACTCCAGAACAAGTAGAAAAAATCTTCTTGCCATTTGAACAGGTAGGTGATATCAAAAAAAAATCCGAAGGAACTGGATTAGGACTAGCAATTAGTCATAGAATTGTCTCCTTGATGGGTAGTGAAATTAAGGTTCAGAGCCTTTCGGGGGAAGGCAGCACCTTTTCCTTTGAGGTAGAATTGCCCGAAGTTAGGGATTGGGCTGCTGCTTCGAGAGTTGTCTCAGAAGGGGCGATCGTAGGCTATACAGGGGAAAGACGCAAAATTTTATTAATCGATGACCGCTGGGAAAACCGTTCGGTGTTGCTCAATCTTTTGGAACCGATTGGTTTTAAAATTATTGAAGCTAGTAACGGACAGGAGGGGCTGGAGCAAGTTTTACAGACAGCACCAGATTTGATTATTACCGATCTGGCAATGCCAGTTATGGATGGATTTGAATTTTTGCAGAAGTTGCGATCGCGAAGCGACTCCGAAGGAGTATCGCAAAGAGAACTACAACATCACATCGTGCTGGTTTCTTCGGCAAGTGTGTTTGAGATCGATCGCCAAAATAGCATTAATGCAGGAGGCAATGATTTCTTACCCAAGCCCATCCAAGCTGAAATGTTGCTAGAACAAGTGCAAAAATATTTAAAGTTAAAGTGGATTTATAAGGAGAACAAAGACGATCGAGTAAATGAGCCTAGTGTAGCCGAAGAAATTAAGCCACCATCTCACGCCATCTTAACCCAACTTTCGGAACTAGCCCGTATCGGCAATCTAGATAGGGTGATGGAAGTCGCCCAGCAAATCCCAGATGGGGATACTGCTGCTTTTGTCCGAGAACTTATCCAGATTACTGAGGCCTGCGAACTCAAACAACTACGGGCCTTTATTCAGCAATATCTCGCTTAATGTCTAGGAGTAGAAACTATGGCTGATTCAACCAGTGCCTTTATTTTGATTGTGGATGACAATGCAGCTAACTTGTGTGTGCTTTCCAAAACATTGAAAGCCGCAAACTACAAAGTTCGCATGGCAATGGATGGCGAAGAAGCCCTATCTATGGTAGCCGATGCTCATCCAGAACTAATTTTACTCGATGTACAAATGCCGAAAATGGATGGCTTTGAAGCCTGTCGCCGTCTCCAAGCAAACCCGGACAGCAAAGGTATCCCAGTAATTTTCATGACGGCTTTAGCAGATACCGAGAATAAAATCAAAGGCTTGTCCTTGGGGGCGGTGGACTACATTACCAAACCTTTTGAGCCGGATGAAGTATTAGCAAGAGTCAATGTTCACTGGCGTCTAAAGCAACTCTCCGACACCTTAGAACAACGAGTGGCAGAACGTACTCATGATTTGCAGAAAGCCCAATTGCAATTGGTGCAGCAAGAAAAACTCTCCACTCTGGGACAACTGGTGGCGGGCGTTGCTCATGAAATTAATAATCCCATTGCTTGTGTGGTGGGTAATGTCAGTGCTGTGCAAGATAGCATCAATGATTTATTTGGTTTGATTGATTTATATCGTCAACAGTTCCCCGAACCCGGCGCGACAATTGAGGCAGAACTAGACACGATCGACTTAGAATATCTGCGGGAAGATTTGCCCAAGTTAATCAAAGCCATGAAAGATGGGGGCGCTCGCATTACATCAATCAGTAAAAGTCTCTGCACTTTCTCTCGTGCCGATAGCGATCAAAAGCAGAGATTTGACCTCCATGAAGGTATCGATAGCACTATCCTAATGCTGCGCCATCGCCTCAAGGCAAATAATCTGCGTCCAGCCATTGAAGTGATTACTAACTATGGTAATGTGCCAGCGATTAATTGTTTTCCAGGTCAATTAAATCAAGTGTTTATGAATATTCTTGCCAATGCGATCGATGCTTTGGATACATTTAGCATTGGACGAACCTATGCGCAATTAGAGGCCGAACCTGGGCGAATTATCATTTCTACTCAAATGTCGATCGACCTTTCCACCGTAGCAATTAGTATCAAAGATAACGGCTTGGGTATGCCCGAATCAGTAAAATCTAGGGTGTTCGACCATCTGTTTACTACAAAAGAGGTTGGCAAGGGGACGGGGTTGGGATTGGCGATCGCCAAGTCGATCGTTGAAGAGACCCACGGCGGTAAACTGAGTTGTATTTCTGCATTGGGAGAAGGGACAGAATTTGCGATCGAGATTTTAATTGATTAAAAGTCTTGACTTTTAAATAAGGTTTGTAGTGAGGACTTTAAGTCCTCAGATTTATGCGGACTAAAGTCCTCACTACAAACCAATTTTGTTGTGATCGAGCGGGCATAATATGACTATTGCAGCGGCAAAAATACGGTCATCACCTCACCCTTTTCTGGGCGCTGACGAATTACCAACTTCCCACCAGCAGCCCGAAATAAATTCTTAGTCACACTCAAATTTAAGCTCAAACTTCCCGTCTCCGGCTGCACCATCAACAAAGGCCCGATCGATCGCAAAGGAGCATTCGCCGATGCAAAAGTCGATACGCCTTTACCTTCAGATAAGTGTTCCGATTCCAACTGCAACTTTAACTGACTCCCTGCCAAAGTCACCTCAACCTGAATGCGACTCCCCGATCGCAAAGTGCGAGTAAAATTCTCAATCAAATTAGTTAAAACCTGATCCAACATCGTCGGATCGCTGACTACCGCAGGCAATTTTTTCGGCACAATAACTTCTAAAGTGTGGTTGCGCTGACGAGCCGCATTTTGCCAGCGGGGAATGCTATTTTGTAGAACTTCACCGAGGGACATTGCGGTTAGCTGCAAGCCTGAATTTTTGGCTTGCGACATTTCCATTTCCACGGCGCGGAAAATTAAACCGAAGCGATCGATCTGAGCGGTGCACTCAGCATCGATGGTTTCCAAACGCTTCACCACGACTGCATCGAGTTTGGGGCGTTTCAGCAATAATCGAGTCAGAGTGCGGATGGTGGACAAAGGAGTGCGGACTTCGTGGGCGATCGCCTGTAGCAACTCCACCTCTTTAGTCGCGTGAGGAATTGAAGACTTGCACTTGATATCTGGCCGGCCTTTGAAACTATTATCCAATCTTTCATCCTTTACCCTACCTGCTTCCTCTTTCCCGATCGGCAAATTATTCAACAACAAGCGGCTGAACAGCGTCACTGTTTTATAGTTGGGAGCAACAGGCAAAAACTGCTGGAACAGCGCGTCTAATTTAGTAGAATTATTAGTTAATTGGCTCGCTGGCAAATTCATGCCGCCCTGAGAATTAGCAAGCAAAGAGTCACTTTCAGTCACCCGACGCCGCAAAACTTCCCAAGCTTTGGCGACTACTTGCGGATCGAAAGAAAATAGAAAAGCCGGAATGCCCGCAGCATTTTCGCCTAAAACCATCACCAGACTAAAACTAGCAGTTAAAACCACACAAAACTGTTCGTTTGCCAAAGGATCGCCGATCGCCAAAGCCAGAGCAGGCGCAGCAGCAGGCGCAGATATTTGCTCCTGAGCAGCCGGCAGCAAAGCTAAAGTTTGTCTAGCCCGAAAAGACCACAAAGCTGCATCGTTGTCGGGAATACTGGTAAAAATCCAATTAGCAAAGCCCGAAGCCACAGCGGGCTCGGTCAAAACCGAAGACGGGCCAGATAAAACTAATCCCTGACAGGAATTGGGATCTGGGGAGAGGCAGTGTTTTTGCTTCGCCAGCATTTGATTCAAAGTGGCGATCGCCCCATACCATTCCTGTTCAGCTTTGGGCCGGGAAGCCGCACGACTCCCAGGACAGCGATGGCGACCGTTTTCCCTGACCAACCTCGGATCGGGACTGAGGTCATTTTCTAAGGCCTCGGAGGCTAAAATTTCGCTGATAGTCGGTAAAAAGTAAGTATTCACAGTAGTTATAAACCACCTTCAGATATATGAAGGATTAAGTATTTATGTATAGAACCCATTTGAGATCTTTTAGGGCGATCGCTAAAACTTGCTATAAATTTAGCTGCATGACGAACTCACGCTCAGCGATCGGAGCGCAGTGTTAGGAGACCTAGCCAGACGATGGAAGTGAACAGACCTCCATGACTTGAATCAAGCCACGGTCGATGGTGAAGCGATGACCCACCTGCTCATCGGCTAGCACGCTTCCAGCCAGATCGCGCACGACTTGGTGCACATCGACCAAAATCCGCCCGCCCTCCTCTGGGTGAAAGGAAACCGGCTCCACATGCCCATCAATCTCGCTCCATTGCTCTGTCCAGTAAGCGCGGACTTCTTCATGTCCACGGACAAAACCGCCTTTGAACGCTCGCGGCCAAACCACGTCCGCAGTCATGAGGGCGAGGGCTGCGTTGATGTCGCGCGCGTTGAAAGCAGCGTATGCCGCGCGTAACAATTCGATTTCTGATGCAGGTTGATTTAACATAAAAGATCTCAAATGGATTCTATAGGAAAGTTCAGAAGTCAGAAATCAAGCACCAGCAGAATCAAAAAATCCCGCCTAATTTCTGGCGCTTTGCTCCTTACTCACAGGATATCCACATTTGTCAACTATCCATATTGGCAGAACCGTACAAATAAGTCGCAATCTCCGCGCTTCGGCCGATATTTTGCACGAACTGGCGCGATCGCCCCGGCAAAAGTGCAAAATGAAATCAGTTAAACACCGTGCAAATTCATGCCCACCTCGATCGCCGACTCGAAAAATCTGCTGTCAGACTTAATGGCACGCTACCGCAACCAAGTCGATTATCTAGCAATTCGACTCGAAGAAGCCGAAGGCACCGACATCCTGCTGCGGGGCGAAAAAATTGAAACCCTCAGCGAAGGAGTCTCAATCGGAGGCCAAGTCCGAGCTTGTCACAAAGGCGGCTGGGGCTTTGCCAGTTTTAACCGACTTTCCACCCTTGCCGAAAGAATAGAAGAAGCCATCGCCGCAGCCAAACTGATCGGCGAAGAAGAAACGATTCTCGCGCCAGTTACGCCAGTGCAAGACATTTGCTTCCTACCGCTGACAGGAACAGATCCGCGTCTGGTACCGCTAATTGAGAAAAAGCAATTGTGCGATCGCTATGCAGCCATTTTGCGCAGCATAGACCCCCGTATTGCCACCATCTCCGTGCGCTACGGCGACAGCACCCAGCGGATCATCCTCGCCACCTCCGAAGGAACCATGCTCGAACAAGGCTGGGCAGACATGGAAATGCGCTTTGCCGCCACAGCCCGCTGCGGGGAAACCGTACAAACCGGCCGCGAAACCACCGGTTCGCGGAAAGCTTACGAAGATTTAATCGAACTTGACACCCAAGTTCGCAGCGCCGCCCAGCGCGCCGTAGATTCCCTAGCCTTGCCCCCCGTCCAAGGCAATACCTACACCGTCGTCATCGACCCAATACTCAGCGGATTATTCGTCCACGAAGCCTTCGGACACCTTTCCGAAGCAGACATGGCCTACGAAAATCCCGACATTTTGGAAATTATGACCCTCGGCCGCCAGTTCGGCCCCAAAAATTTGCAAATTTTCGACGGTGCAGCGCCGGAGGGACATCGAGGCAGCTATTTCTACGACGATGAAGGAACTCCGGCGACTACGACTCAGTTAATTAAAGACGGCGCCTTAGTTGGGCGGCTGCACTCGCGGGAAACTGCGGGCAAATTGGGAGAAACGCCGACCGGTAACGCTCGGTGTTTAAATTATCACTATCCGCCGATCGTCCGCATGACCAATACTTGGATCGAACGGGGCGATACGCCGGTTGCTGATTTATTTTCTGGGATCAAAGAAGGTGTTTACGCGCGCAATTGGCAAGGCGGCATGACTAACGGCGAAATGTTTACTTTCAGCGCCGGCGAAGCTTGGATGATCCGCGACGGCAAACTCGACAATCCGGTGCGGGATGTGACTCTTTCGGGTAATGTTTTCAGCACTTTAGCGGATATTGAGGCGATCGGCGACGATTTCTACTGGGATGAATCCGGCGGCTGCGGTAAGGGAGGACAAAGTGGTTTACCCGTGGGCTGCGGCGGCCCGAGTTTGCGGATTCGCGATGTCGTGGTTGGCGGCGAAGCTCCGGAAGAGTAAAGCTTCAAAACCTTTGCAAATCAAGGTAAAGCCGAAGATTCTTACTCGCGCTTTACCTTGATTTTTTTTACCTAGAACAGCAGAATGCCCCCACCAGAACGGTACCCCGTTTGGTGGTGGGATGAATGCGAGTGAGTGACCGATTGCACCCTAAGAGCGCGTGACGCAAAAGCATTGCTAGCGGAAGATGGGCGGGTGTATGAGCGAACGAACAAAATCCCTTGCCTTTCTTTGTTTTATCTACGGTTTTCTGGATAAAACTATGTGATCATAGAACCATGATAGTTAGAGAAGCTAAACTAAAACATGGTACAGCGGAGCAATACTCTGCCATTGATGAAGCCATCCGAACCGCGCAGTTCATTCGGAACAAAGCCGTTCGCTATTGGATGGACAATCAAGGCACTCGCAAAGCTCAATTGTACAGCCTATGCAAGGATCTAGCCAGAGAGTTTGACTTCGCTAAGAAGCTCAACTCAGCCGCTAGACAAGCTAGTGCTGAACGTGCTTGGGCTGCTGTCTCTAACTTCTATACCCGATGTAAAAAAGGTGCAGGCAAGAAAGGTTTTCCCAAGTTTAAAAAACATTGTCGCTCTGTTGAGTATAAAGTTTCGGGCCCGAAACTATCGGATGACTGCAAATCAGTCACATTCACCGATGGCTTTGAAATCGGAACATTGTCGATATTTTGCAACAATGAAACTCAAGAAGATCTTCACACCCTGAAGATTAATCGTGTGCGGATTGTGCGGAGAGCAGACGGGTACTATGCTCAATTCTGTTTCGATGTCGATCGCAAAGAGCAAGGTGAATATTCTGGCAATGTTGTCGGATTGGATCTAGGGTTGAAGTTCTTCACCAAAGACCAAAACGACAATGCCGTGATATACCCTCAGTTCTTGAGAAAGTCTGAAAAGCAACTCAAGAAAGCTGGACGACGGTTAAGCAAGAAATTTGTGAAAGGTGCTAAACCTCAATCAAGGAACTATCACAAGGCTCGGAAAAGACTAGGTAAAATCCATCTCAAAGTAAGTAGACAACGTAAAGACTGGGCAATCAAGCAAGCTCGGTGCGTAGTGATATCTAACGATGTCATCGTCTACGAAGATTTGAAGATTGCGAACATGGTCAATAATCACAACTTGGCTAAGTCTATTTCTGACGCTGGTTGGTATCAGTACACTCAGTGGCTAGACTACTACGGCAAGATTTGGGACAAAGCAGTTGTAGCGGTAAATCCTGCCTACACATCCCAAGATTGCTCTAATTGCGGTCATCGGGCGAAGAAGTCTCTCAGCACTAGAACCCATTCATGTCCTAACTGTAAAATCGAGATCTGTCGCGACACGAATGCAGCTCTCAATATTCTGCATAAAGGCTTGAATATTCTCGGAGTTGAGTGGAACAAACACAGTACGTCAGGGCATGACGAATCTGGCTCGGAAGAGTGAAAGCCTGGGGAGAAGACCACCGCTGCCGCTGAAAAGCAATTTGATGCGGTAAGTGGACTTCGATGAACCAGGAACAAGAATCCCCCACTATAGCGGTACTCCGCTTAGTGGTGGGAGTATGTCAATTTCTAAAACCCTAAATTTGGAGGCGAGCCGATAATAAAATCGGTTTGATCGTTCGGACTTTAGTCCTCATCAGTCTTGAACGCCTCAAGACTCAAGAA
>JAYUGZ010000039.1:0-15873 GCA_043767465.1 Cyanobacteriota bacterium | reverse complement strand
GAAGCGCTCTTAAATCAACTCAAACGAAGGCGGTAAAATAGGTTCGTAGTAAGGACTTTAGTCCTTATTGACTAATAGCATCATGAGAGGACTGAAGTCCTCACTACGAACTTTTATAACAGAAACCCGGTTTCTTAATAAAAAAACCGGGTTTCTCAACACCGAAAAATTTTACACTTAGTTAGGTTGAGCTACCTAGCTAGCGATTTTCAATAATTCCACATCAAAAATCAGCGTAGCATTAGGAGGAATCACCCCGCCCGCACCGCGAGCACCATAACCGAGATCAGGGGGAATAATCAACTTGCGGCGTTCTCCAACTTTCATTGTACCGACACCTTCATCCCAACCCTTAATTACTTGGCCGACACCAATTTTGAACTGAAAAGGAGAATTGCGATCGCGCGAACTGTCAAATTTCGTGCCATCCTCCAAAGTGCCAGTGTAGTGAACCACAACCGTCTGGCCGGTTTTTGGAGTCGCCCCATCACCCTCTTTCAATTCAACATATTTCAGACCGGAATCTGTGGTGACAGTTTTCTCAGTATTATCAGTCATGTTATTGCCAGCGATAGTAGCTGGTTCCTTCGGTAAATTAGCATCAGCTACTAACAAGCTATCTTCAGTGAAAGACTTCGCTGAGAGGATCTCAAGCGCAACATCGGTTAAAGGATTATTCACTTCAGAGGCAACTGCTGCGGGCACGTAACCGCTCATTTGAGCGACTATCAAAAACACAAAGCAAACCAGCATTACTCCCAAGCTGACCAGAATTCCTCGCAAAATTAATCCTCCTGATACTTTTAACCGCGGCATCTCAGATATCTAAGACATCTATTACAACAAGAACTACTAAATTTTATCTGAACTTTTGGGCCCAAAAATGGCAGGTGCCAGTTAACTTTAAAGGCAAAAGTATCAAGTCAGAATGTTTGTAATTTTACCTTCTGCTTTCTTGAGCCTTTTGCCTTCGGGTGACAATCTTATCACAAGATAGGAGCGAAGCGCGATCGCCCGGAGTGCGTTAGCTTTCGCGATCCCAAGCAAAGTCCGCCCCTACGGGGGCTACGCCAACGCAGAGGATCGCACTCAGCGCCAGTTACGGTTTTCTAAATCCCGCATCTGACGTTCGAGACGGTCGAGCCTGCCGCGCAACTCATCCATTTCCGACTGTCGGGGAACGCCCATATCTTGCAGCATATTTCGGAGTTGGCGCTGCAACTGCGTATCCCAATTGCCCTGCTCGGACTTCAGGTGCTCAGTCACGTCATCGACAAAGGTTTTGGCTTGTTCGGGATTGATTTTGCCATCTTTGACCCATTGCTCGCTGGCTTCCTGCAATTTCTCCGCCACCAGGGAGGTAGTACCAATGCCCAGCATTACCAGTTGTTTGAGTAAGTTGCTATTGTTATCCATAGATTTTTCCTACTGTTTGCCCCAAAATACCCGATCGGCTCAGGTAGCCTGCTATCGCTGCGAAACCCTATGTAAACTTAAAGTTACATCAGCACTGACCTATCTTTCTATTTTGGAGCATTCAGCCACCTGATGGCGAGTCTAACCCGCCCATAGGCGTTCGGAAAACCCGCTAATCTGCCTACCGACAAAATTACCCTATTACCCTGCCGTCAATGCCTGAGTGTCCCCGCTGTCACCAACCTGTAGACGCCAGAGCGATCGCCTGCGCGCACTGCAAAACCCCTCTCAAAGCTTTCGGTCATCCGGGTATCCCCCTGTATCGATCGGCATCCGCAGAATTTTTGTGTACTACGTGTATTTACCACGAAGACAACACCTGCAACTACCCCCAGCGTCCCTTTGCCAAAGAATGCACGCTTTATCACGACAAAGCCGAGCCGCTTGTGCCGCAGACGAGCCGTTACATCAGTGGCGGCTGGCCGCAATCAATCAAAAATTGGTGTCAGCAAAATCTCGTTTGGTTGGCTTTATTTGCTTTAATTGTTATTAGCATCGCTCTGTCCATTTGATATAATTGTACCAAGTCTAGAATAGATACGTCGCAACTAAGTAACAGGAAGGAAAGCCTGTACTGCTTGTCTCACAAATAGATTATACCTGCGGCTGACAATTTAAAATCGATAGATTGTATCTGCGGTTAACAATCTAAAGTCTAAAATCTGAAATCTAAAATCGGAAATCCCATGACTTCTACAATCATCCCAGATTTACAAAAACCCCTTCCCGATCACACCCAATTACCAGAGTCAGACGGAACATTTGTGAAGAACTTTCAAGAACACCCCCAGAGCATAATTCTCACAGATTCGATCGGGCCAATTTTGGAGCAGAGACATCCTGACGGACGATATGCGATCGGTCAAGATTGCGGCATCTACTGGCGAGAAACCGAACCCGCAGAAAAGGGCGCTGAAGCCCCAGACTGGTTCTATGTTCCCGGCGTACCAGCGAAAGTAAACGGTCAAACTCGCCGCTCCTACGTCCTATGGAAAGAGCATTTAGCTCCGTTAATTGCGATCGAATTTGCCTCCGGCAACGGCTCTGAGGAAAGAGACAAAACTCCTTTGTACAATGAAGCTGGAGAAGTACAAAACCCTGGCAAGTTCTGGGTTTATGAGCGCATCATCCACATACTTTTCTACGGCATCTTCGAGATCAAAACTAACAAGTTAGAAGTTTATCACTTGGTAGATGGCTGCTATCAAGAAATAGCTCCCAACGAGCGCGGGCATTATCCGATTGGGCCTTTAGGAGTGGAGTTGGGACTGTGGGAAGGTAGCTATCAGAATCAAACACAAATCTGGTTGCGGTGGTGGGATTTGGATGGTAATTTGCTGCTGATAGGTTCGGAGCGAGCCCAAATCGAAAAACACCGGGCAGAGCAAGCTGAGACTCAATTAGAGCAAGCTGAGACTCAGTTACAGCAAGCTGAGACTCAGTTAGCTCTAGCTGAGACTCAACTAGAACAGGAGCGGCTGGAAAAACAGCGATTGCTCGATCGACTCCGAGCAGCAGGAATCGACCCTGACAATGTATAAAAATCGATTCTGAATGCTGAGAAACCCCGGTTTCTGTAGGGCGGACACTCTGGCACCGCCACTACGGAAACCGGGTTGTTTGATCGAAAACAGTCCTGGACGCGCGGGTGTCCAGAAACCGGGTTTTTCACGAAAATAATTCGTTGGAGTCACGAGATTATCTAAAAAACCTGGTTTCTTTAGTCGCAGTGCGTCCAAGACTGGAAAAGTGCGATCGTACAACCAATATCCTGGTAGACAGAGGCGAATCCAGTTGAACTCGCCTCATACCAGATTGATGTCTATTCGCCCGGAATAGCCATAACTTTTCGCGAACGGCGGCGGACGATCAAAACGCTCACCACCTCACCAGACTTTGCTCCTCGCTGCAAGCGACTCCAATCACCGGCTTTAGCAAATCCCAATTGGTGCAAGGTGCTGATAGTTTGCAAAACTCCATCGCGGGAACCTGTCACCGCTACCCGCAAGATCTCTTGTTCTGCCACTGCTGAGCCGTCCTTCGGACAATCGGAATTGTCAGAATTAGGTAAAAACTCTTGTGCCATGATATTCTCTCCTTGTTTTTGGGCTAGGAAAACCCAAAAACCCAGCCGCCCCGCACATCAACACCGAGCAGGGCGGCTACAGAGAATGCTAAAATTCTCGATTAGCCTCCAGACTGCGTTATCAGTTTGGCGGTTAGCTGTCCATTGCTGTTGGTAGCAGCTTTGGACAGTGCAACTAGATTTTCGGGCCGCCGGGTGCTTCCTTTAAGCAAAGCAACCCATACCACAGAGCATAGCCGCATTGTGTCCCAGCCGTCAAGATGTTACTTGAAAAGATAAATTAAACTTTTTTAAATGAATTACGTATTCGGTATCGATGGCGGCGGCACTAAAACTATCTGCGTCTTAATGGACGAAAACAGCGTTGTTTTGGGACGCGGGGAAGCAGGGCCGTCAAATTATCAAACGCTGGGAATTGAGACAGCAAAACAATCGATTCAATTAGCGATCGAACGAGCAGTTATGTCTGCTAATATAGAGCCAAAAATCAATCTCAATATACAAGCAATTTGTCTGGGACTAGCAGGCGTCGGGCGTCCAAAAGATATTGAAATCGTGCAGTTTGTAGTGCAGAATTTGCAGTTGACGAATACTTTACCTGTTACCCGATCGCTCTTACCGAGAAATATCGTAATTTGCAGCGACTGCGCGATCGCACTTGTTGGCGGTACGGGCCATTCAGTCGGTATCGCCGTTATTGCAGGCACCGGTTCGATTGTTTTCGGGCAAAACCGTCAAGGAAAAACTAAACGAGTCGGCGGTTGGGGATATATTTTAGGCGATGAAGGTGGCGGATATGACATTGCTGTTCAAGGTTTGCAAGCTGCTTTGAAGTTCTATGACGGGCGCTCCGAGTTTACCGTGCTGGCCCAAAAATTTCAAGAGCATTTACGCCTAAATAACCTGGAAGAATTGATAGAAGTCGTTTACCGACGCGGTTGGGGAGTCACAGAAATTGCAGCTTTAGCGCCGATTGTCGATCGAGCCGCAGCATTGGGCGATCGCGTCGCTGACGGCATTATTAGTCGTGCTGTGGCAGAATTAACATTTTCAACTAAAACCGCCATTGCAGCGCTATTTAACCCAACAGAAGAATTTGAAATTGTTATGATAGGAGGTGTGTGGGGTTCAGAAGCTAATTTCCGGGGTAGGTTTGAAAGTGCCATAAGTGCGATCGCCCCGAATGCTAAGGTAATTTTGCCCCGATCCGAACCAGCTTTCGGTGCAGCATTGTTAGCCTTAAACGCTCTCAAGAATTAATAAAACCGGGCGGTTGAAACCGTACGTCCAATCTTATCTTGAGTCCGCGGAGGCGGACATTGTTTGTGTAGACGCGGTTTCAACCGCCGTCCCATCTTCGTTTGTGTAGACGCGGTTTCAACCGCCGTATTATAGCGGTTCTCAAAAAAGTGAGGAGAGCCTCATGCCCTATGCCCTATGCCCTATGCCCTATGCCCTATGCCCTATGCCCTATGCCGTTCGCGTACCTGATATGAGAGATCGAAAGGCTATATCCTGTTTATCTTCCTTATCTTCCCGATCGCCCCAGCCTTGCCAATTTTCGAGATTTTGCCAAAATTTAAAATTCTTGATTATCTACCTTATCTTCCCAACTTGCAGAATTCCAGTCTGCCATCATTAAAACATCAAATAAATCCGAAACCAGAAACAGATTTAGCAGTAGTACATTTCTAACTAAAACAAAACCAAGGAGACAAATAATATGATTACTTCTCAAAAATGGCGTTCAGCAACAGCAGCAATCCTCGCAGCGGGCATTACAGTTGCAACCAGCGCGCCGTTGGTGGTAGCTACTCCCGCATCAGCTCAACAACGAATTTCACAATTTGATAGCATCCGAATTCCAGCGGGCAGTGTAATTCCAGTTAGCTATGAAAAAGACAAAATTGTTGTCACCCCAGATGAAACTTCACCTTTAACATTAACAGTAGCGCGAGATATCCGCACAGCTCAAGGCAGAGTATTAATCCCCGCAGGTAGCCAGATTGTCGGCGAATTGCGACCAGTCAGAAGAGGTAATCAAAGAGGTACTCAATTTGTGGCTACAGAATTAATTGTCAGCCGTCGCCAACGCTATCGGATTGATGGAAATTCGGGAGTTATTACCAGAACCGAAAGAGTTCAAAAAGGTGCTGGCGCAGGTTCACTAGCGCAAGGTGCGGCATTGGGTGCAGCAGCAGCAGCAGCGCTAGCAGGCGTTACGGGCGACAAGGCGATCGCCACTGAGGAAGTATTGGGAGGCGCTGGGATCGGCGCTTTAGCTGGCGTATTGTTGGGACGGCGCAGTGTTGACGTGATCGTGATTCGCCCGGAAGAAGATTTATCAGTGAGATTGCGATCGGACATCGTGCTGCGGTAGTATTGGAATCTTCCGATGAATAATTACTCGCAGTAAAACATTGTCGATCGCTAACTTATGGTCTCCCGATAATTGGCTAGGCATACTATTAAGGTTGTGCCTAGCCTTGTTTGTGGGCGGAATTATTGGATGGGAGCGCCAACTCAGACACAAACCAGCGGGTTTGAGAACTCATATGCTCGTAAGTATGGGCGCTGCACTGTTTGTTTTAATACCGCTGGCAATAGGTAACAATGAAAATGCACGAGATGCGATCGGGCGCGTAATTCAAGGCATTGCTGCCGGAGTTGGGTTTTTGGGAGGCGGAGAAATCCTACGCGAATGTCAAGCCCGTGAAGTAGGCAAAGCTGAAGTTCACGGGCTCACGTCTGCCACTGCTATTTGGGTATCAGCAGCTTTAGGAACTGCGGCAGGATGCGGGTTGTGGCAACTTGCCTTAATTGGTGCTTTCATGTCGCTGTTTGTTCTGAGAGTAATTAAAGAGTTAGAGCGTCGGAGTCGTCGGAAATAGTCTCGATTATATAATGTCTGGTAAAATAAAATTTATAACGTTTCTAGTGAGGAATAAAGTCCTCAAAGTTTTATGAGGGAGAACTAAAATCCTCAACACGAACCAATTTAATTGCGGTCGAGTGAGGTGAAATAACATTAGCTGCTTCATGCCAATTCTCGTTAATTAATTAGCATAAATTTAAATAAATTAGCGGTAAATTAAATTATCATCCGACTTTATTTTGTGGCATATAATTAATATATATTCAGCCCGATCAATAAACAAAGCTGATTAAATGTTTCCAGAATTCTTGGGCAAGTTGATCGACTCCAAAGACTCTTGCCTGACGCGACCAGCCATCGCAGCTAACTGCAAACTCATAAAAGCATTTAAATCTTCCAAATCGCACTTCGATGAGTAAAAATTCTGCTGCATTTCATTTTCCGCTGCCAAACTCAGATATCCAGTCGCAATGGCTTGTTGTACAACTTCACGAATTATCACGATCTAAATGTTCCTTACTAAAATTGAATGGAGAGAAAGCTGACTAATCATTAATAGGAATTGAGCGAGGCGGTCTCGCCAAAGATTTCAAATTCTTTGAGCTCGCGAGACTCTTGTTTAACCAAACCGGACATAGCTGCTAGTTGCAAAGTCATAAAGGCATTTAAGTCTTCCAAGTCATACTTGGTATTAGTTAACATCTGCCGCAGTTCATTTTCGGCTTCAATAGTTAGATAACCTACGGTGAGAGCTTGTTGGGCGATTTCGCGAATCAGTACCATAACATTTCTCGGTTTTATTACTTGAGTAGGCTCAGTATCAACCGTTTTAACTGACTCCGCAGTGACGGCTATTGCTCTATTTGTGTGACATTTTTAGGGGCTGGTCGTGACACCAGGACTCGCAAAGTGTGACTGCGTATTTGCACGGGTGTGACGGGGATCACGCGGGCGAGGAGGAGAGTGGGAAAAAGACTGAGTGGGAAAATCTTGCTTCTGACTGAGGCGCTGACTGACGCACAGGTGGCGAGAAACCGGGTTTTTTTATGCCTCTACTTCGTTACAGCCCGCCGAAAAGGTGAAAAACCCGGTTTCGATGAGTCTGGATGCGTAAGTCCTTGACTAATCACTAATCACTAATCACTGATGACCAATGACCAATGACTACCGGCTTATACCTTCAGAAGACGCTCTCCGTCTATAATCAGCAAGTTAAATATTTACGCAACACCCCTATGGAAGCAGCACATAACGATTTGCTACAACAAATAGCCAGATTATCGGAAACTTATGGTAATTTAGCCGATCGCCTGTCAAGAGCAGCCAAACAACTGCAAGACTCCGGGCTTCCTCCTTCCGACAGCTTATTGCAAGAAACCGCCGCCTACAGCCGCAACTTTGCAGAAGTCCAAAAAAAAGCTCTCGAACAGAATAAATCTGCCCTCGCCCCAGGGGAAATTACTTCCCTCAAAGACATTCAAAACTTAGTCGAAACTGCCGCAGCTTCCGAAGGTAAAGCAGAAATTCGCGACGCAGCTTTGAAAGTGCTCGATCGAGTATTGGCGATCGCCCACCGAGAACAAAGCGACTTCGCGCCCTTACAATCAGTACATGGCAAAGCCCGCGAACTCCACCGCGCCATTTCCGAATCAACCGCAACTCAACTGCACTCCGACGCAGAATCCTTATTGGGCGGCAAACACCCAGTTGCAGCAGTCCTCGCCCTGGTGGAACAGCAAGACAAACTCGACGACGATGAGTGGGTAATCCTCGAAGAAACAGTCAGCGCCGCTTTTGGCAAACAATTAGCCGTCGCCATTTCCAGAGGCAAATTAACCATTACTGAGATGGTAAAAGCAGCACCGCCTAAAGTCCAACCCGCAGTTAAAACAGTCGCAGAACCCCAAATCAGCGCCGAACCTCTGCCAGAAGTGATTATCATCCCGTCGGGAAATGTGGCGCCGAAACAAGTTGCGCCCCAGATCCAGATTTTGGAATCCCCCGCCGCGACGGCCCCCATGCACGAGGTGATTATCGTTCCCAGCGTGGAAGTACCTAAATCCCTGCAAACAACCGGCTCGGGGAACATTATCTTTGGGGCACCTCGCGAGATGCAACAAGTGCCTGTAGAGGGCGGTTTGGGATTGAAAGTTTTGGCGCACATTCAGGGAATTGGCGATCGCACTTTCGGTGCTCAAGAATACGCGGGTACGAAAGCTCAAGGCCGGCGCGTCGAAGGATTTCAAATCAATATCGAGCCACCAATTGCCGGCTTAACAGTCGAGTACATGGCTCACGTCGAAGGTGTTGGCGATACTCCTTGGATTGGCCAAGGAGAATTAGCCGGTTTTCGGGGTCAAGCGAAACGAATTGAAGGATTTGCGGTGCGGTTGAGCGGGCCGCAAGCTGATAAGTACGACGTATTTTATAACGCTCACATTCAGAATGTAGGCGATACCGATGTGGTCTCCAACGGCGATTATTGTGGCACTCGCGGCAAAGCTTTGAGAATTGAGGGCATCAAAGTTTGGATCGCGCCGTCTGCGAGTTCGCAAGTTGCGGCGGCTGTGGGTTTGAAAGTGTTGGCGCACATTCAAGGAATTGGCGATCGTACTTTTAGCGATAAAGAATATGCCGGTACGAAAGCTAAAGGCCTCCGCGTCGAAGGATTTCAAATTAAAATAGAGCCTCCCGTGCCCGGTTTAAATTTGCAGTACATGGCTCACGTTGAAGGAGTTGGCGATACTGCTTGGATCGAGGAAGGGGATCTCGCCGGTTTCCGGGGCAAAGCCAAGCGCATTGAAGGATTTGCGGTGCGGTTGAGCGGGCCGGGATCTGATAAGTATGACGTATTTTATACGGCTCACATTCAGAATGTGGGCGATACTCCTGTTACTTCTAACGGTCAATATTGCGGCACTCGCGGCAAAGGTTTGAGGGTTGAAGGAATGATGGTTTGGATTGAGCCGAAAGTGTAAAAATTGAGAATGCGCTAATCTCAGAAACCGGGTTTCTGACTATATTTTTCGTACTCAACCGAAAGAAAGTCGCATAAACCCGGTTTCTCGCCACCTACAAAGTCTTGGTGCACGCTAATCTCAGAAACCGGGTTTCTGACTGTATTTTTCGTACTCAACCGAAAGAAAGTCGCATAAACCCGGTTTCTCGCCACCTGCAAAGTCTTGGCGCACGCAAATCTCACTACTATTTGTTAAATTGGTTGAAAAGAATGGTTTAACAATCCCTAAAAGCTTCAAAAATAATAGTTAAGTTTAGCCAACCTTTGTATAGTAAACAGGTAAAAGTGCTATGACACCAAATCCTAATCCGCCTAGAGAATACGATGCAGTCCTTGGCGGTCAATCCTCAATACCAACTAACGCGGCTGTTTTGGGAGGTATCGAAGGTGTAAAAAGGCGCTTGGCTAGTGCAGTTGTCGATCAACGAATTGCTGCTATTTCTGATGCGCCGAAGTATGGGGAAGCTGGTTTAAATTTGGTGATTCGAGCGTTGCAGGATGAATCAGAGCAGGTAGAAAGGGCTGCATATTGGCTACTGCGCGAAAGGGCAGAGCCGAGAGTTAAACTGATTTTACAAGAATACAATTCCTGGCGACTTTGGGAGCGATCGTATACTTTTGGCTGGCATTCACAATTGATTCGTTCTGTCGCTATCAGCCCGGATAGTCAAACTCTTGTCAGTGGGAGTGAGGATAAAACCATCAAAGTCTGGAATTTGCATACCGGGGAATTAATCGGAACCCTTGCGGGACATTCTAGCGAGGTTTATTCCGTAGCTATCAGCCCGGATGGGCAAACTATTGTCAGTGGAAGTAAGGACACAACGATCAAAGTCTGGAATCTGCATACCGGGGAATTAATCGGAACTCTTGCAGGACATTCTAGCGAGGTTTCTTGCGTCGCCATCAGCCCGGATGGACAAACTATTGTCAGTGGAAGTAAGGACACGACGATCAAAGTTTGGAATCTGCACACCGGGGAATTAATCCGAACTCTCGAAGGACATTCATGCAGGGTTTCTTGCGTCGTCATCAGCCCTGATGGACAAATTATTGTGAGTGGGAGTGAGGATCAAACCATCAAATTCTGGAATCTGCACACCGGGGAACTGAGTGGCAACTTCCAATCACCTCCAAGCGGGGTTTATTCGTTTGCTATCAGCCCGGATGGAAAAACTCTTGTCAATGGGAGTGACGATGATAACACCATCAAAGTTTGGAATCTGCACACCGGGGAATTGAGCAGAATCCTTAAAGGACATTTAGACTCCGTTTATTCCGTAGCCATCAGCCCGGATGGTCAAACTCTTGTGAGTGGGAGTGAGGATAAAACCATCAAAGTCTGGAATCTGCACACCGGGGAATTGAGCAGAACCCTTAAAGGACATTTAGACTCCGTTTATTCCGTAGCCATCAGCCCGGATGGTCAAACTCTTGTCAGTGCGAGTGCGGACAAAACTATCAAAACTTGGGAACTGTACACCAGGGAGTTGAAAAGAACCATTGCAGGACATTCAAAGTCGGTTTATAGTATCGCCATCAGCCCGGATGGGAAAACTCTTGTCAGTGGGAGTTATGACGCAGCCATCAAAGTCTGGAATCTGAATACCAAGGAATTGATCAGAACCCTTACAGGACATTCAAAATCGGTTAATTCCCTCACCATCAGCGCGGATGGGCAAACTCTTGTCAGTGGGAGTGGGGACTGTAGCATCAAAGTCTGGAATCTGCATACCGGGCAATTGAACAGAACCTTAAAATGGCATTCAAAACCGGTTTTTTCCGTTGTTATCAGCCAGGATGGGAAAACTCTGGTAAGTGGGAGTGCGGACAATACTATCAAAGTCTGGAATCTGCACACTGGGGAATTAAAAAAAACACTTGCAGGACATTCAAACTTAGTTATTTCCGTCGCCATCAGCCCAGATGGAAAAACTATTGTGAGTGGCAGTTACGACAAAACTATCAAAGTTTGGAATTTGCACACTGGGGAATTTAAAAAAACACTTGCAGAACATTCAAACTTGATTTATTCAGTAGCCATCAGCCCGGATGGGCAAACTATTGCCAGTGGGAGTGGGGACTGTAGCATCAAAGTCTGGAATCTGCACACCGGCGAATTAAAAAGAACTCTTGCAGGACATTCACACTGGGTTGTTTCCGCCCCCATCAGCCCGGACGGGCAAACAGTTGTGAGTGGGAGTTGTGACAACACTATCAAAGTCTGGAATTTGCACACCGGCGAATTAAAAAGAACTCTTGCAGGACATTCAAACTCCGTTATTTCCGTCGCCATTAGCCCGGATGGGCAAACTATTGTCAGTGGCAGCAAAGGGGAACTCATAGTCTGGGGAGTGCGGTAAAGTTTTTGTTGGGTAAAGATCGCACTCTCGACCAAAAGCTCTAACAAACAGTGCAAGCGTTGCATCTTCACCCTTCCAACGCCGCCAACAGACACAACAACAAAGCCTCCGTCCACTCGACGACAGCCCCGTAAGTATCGCCCGTGTGGCCACCCAAACGGTGGTTAAACCAGGCTCCGGCAAAAATTCCGATCGCACTTCCGCCCAAAGCCATCCCCACCGCCAACAGCCACCGATCGCCCTCCAAGACAACTTGCAGCACGCTCAAACTCAGCAATAACAGCACTCCCGGGATAAAATCAAACGGAGAATAAATCGATTCTTTATGAAAAGCTCCCTTACCCTCGGCCCGGAGATAGGGATAGCGGGCGATCGCCACCAGTTGGCCCCACCTCCCCCAACCCGCCACACCCATCAATGCCAGCCACCGATAGTTACTCAAGTCCGAGAGCGCCGCAGTTTTGAGTAGGACGATCGCGATCGCAGCCATCGCCCCAAAAGCCCCTGTAACGCTGTCCCGCATCACTTCCAGCCTGCGAACCGGGTCGGGTACGGCCAGCCCGTCCGCCGCGTCCATTGCCCCGTCTAGGTGCAGCCCGCCAGTGATGGCGATGCCCAAAACTACTACTAATGCCGATCGAGTCAGAGCAGGCATTCCCAACAACTGCAAGCCCAGATCCGCCAGTCCCAGCATCCCGCCAATCAAAAGCCCGATCGCCGGTGCCAAGCGAGCAATGCCCCGAAACTCCAAAGTCCAAGACATCGGCACTGGCAAGCAAGTATAAAAAGCGACTGCGGCTGCGATGGCAGCGCCTTGATTCCGGAAAAAGTCGATCGTAGAGCGAACCAATTTATCATCCACCATAAGATATAAATTTTTTCATCTGGTATGTAGTTGCTAATTGATTAGTGTGTGCCAGAATTGGAACTGTAACACCCTAGTCTTTTGGAGCGGGCATTCCTCCTGCTCGAGTTTTTTTCCCAGGAAACTCTCTCCCGGCAGCGATCCCCAAGATCCCTATCTAACACGACTAAACCCAAGACCCGAGTTTCCCGAACCAAGAATTCTAGCTAACTCGCTGATTTCCAAGACGGGAACATACTACAACAGAGGCTTTTGCTCCATGAGTGACCAATCGAATAACAGGGTAGTTGCTCCTTGCATCATTGATACAGGTATTGTCGTCAACAAGCGCGATATCAAAAGATTGCTGTTTGATTTAGGACGTGTCCGCTACCTTCACATCCAAGATGGCAAGATTTACAGCGAAGGGGAAGGTTATGTGCTCGAAGTCTTCGCCAACCCCGATCGTTCAACCCTGATTGCCAATCACGCGCTTTATTTGAACGTGTATAGTTTTGATTACCTAGAACTGAAACAGTCCCGTGAAGATGGTGCTTATTTTGACCTGATCCAAGACGGACGGCTGTTGCGGTTAATTCCCCTCTCCACCCCTTTGCAAGAGCAAGTCGCCCGAAATTTAAATGCTGCGGCTTTGGATGCAGTTGTGGATCAGGTACTCTCAGGGAACTGGGATCTGCAATTGGATGAGGATGATTCCCTATTTTAATCGTCAGTCATTAGTCATCGGTTGTGAGTTTTTTGTCTCAATCTCAATAAGAATAGGTTAGATAACAACGACTGCCCAGTAGCGGTTAACGATCGACGGTGACTAATGACTGAAGACAAGGCGAAATTTTCTTTTAAATGTCAGGCTAATTGCAGCCATACCCAAGCACGTGCGGGGGTGTTTGCCACTCCCCACGGTATTGTGGAAACGCCTAAATTTATGCCCGTGGGGACGCTGGCTAATGTCAAAACTTTGACACCGGCACATCTTGAGGACGCGGGTTCTCAAATGGTTTTGGCAAATACTTATCACTTGCACTTGCAGCCGGGGGAACGGATTGTCGCCGGCGCCGGCGGATTGCACAAATTTATGGCTTGGCCGGGCCCGATTCTCACTGATTCGGGCGGCTTTCAGGTGTTTAGCTTGAGCCAAATGCGGACTATTTCGGAGAATGGGGTGACTTTTCGAGCTCCCCGCGACGGCCGCATCATTAATTTAACGCCGGAAAAGTCGATCGAGATTCAGAACGAGTTGGGCGCTGACGTGATTATGGCCTTTGACGAGTGTCCGCCTTACCCCGCTACGCGGGACGAGGTGGAGGCGGCCACAGATCGAACTTACCGCTGGCTGCAACGCTGTATGCAGGCTCACTCGCGCCCGGATCAAGCTTTGTTCGGCATCGTGCAGGGGGGCGTTTTCCCCGATTTGCGATCGCGCGCGGCGAACCAGTTGGTAGATTTAGATTTGCCCGGTTATGCGATCGGCGGTGTTAGCGTTGGGGAATCGGGGGATTTGATCGCAGAGATTGTCAGAGTTACTGCACCTTTGTTACCGGCAAGTAAACCCCGTTATTTGATGGGGATTGGCACCTATCGCGAAATGGCCTTGGCTGTGGCGAGTGGCGTAGATATGTTTGACTGCGTGATTCCGACTCGGCTGGGCCGTCACGGGACAGCTTTTGTGCGTGGGGAACGCTGGAATTTGAAAAATGCTCGGTTTCGGGAGGATTTTGCTCCCCTAGATGAGTCTTGTCCTTGCTATACCTGCCAAAAATTCAGTCGGGCTTATTTGGCGCATTTGGCGCGGGCTAAGGAAGCACTCAGCTATACTTTGCTGGCGCTGCACAACGTCACGGAGTTGATTCGCTTTACTGGGAGGATGCGGGAGGCGATTTTGGCCGATCGATTTACCGAAGAGTTTGCCCACTGGCTGAAACCGAGTGTCGATCAATTATGATTGCCTTGGTTTAAGATATGCGACAATTATGAAAATTGTGTTGGATAGGTAGGTTGATTCATGGAAGCTGCATTACTGTTGGCTAAACTGCCCGAGGCTTATGCAATCTTTGATCCTTTGATTAATGTTTTGCCAGTGATTCCCGTGTTTTTCTTGCTGCTGGCGTTTGTCTGGCAAGCGGCTGTCGGGTTCAGATAAGTTTCATTTCATTAAAAAGCAGGGGCAATTCACCAATTGCCCCTGTCTTTACCTGTTAAGTTTGATTTCGTTCTTCTTTCTATCCTAATCCTGGATGATGGGTGGCTAGAAACCGGGTTTTTAACCAAATACTTGACTAAAACCATAAATCTCGGTTAAAAACCCGGTTTCTTGAGACTTGCGCAGGGGTGGCCAGAAACCGGGTTTTTAACCAAATACTTGACTAAAACCTTGAATCTCGGTTAAAAACCCGGTTTCTTAGTTGGTAGCGCACAAGTCCTATATCCGTTACATCCGTTAAAAAATCCGTTGCCGAACTTCGTTCAACTCCCGCCCATCGCAATTTTGAATGCCGGTCTTTCCGAGATCCGCTTCATGTAATCTAAAACAGCCGGATAAGGACTAAGGTCTACTTGTAGCATCATCGGAATGTAAATCAACATCGATCCGACTGCTGCGTCAGCGACACCGAACTCATCGCCCATTAAAAACGGCTGTTTCTCGAAGATGCGATTTAAGGGCTCTAACATTTTCGGGGTTTCGCGTTCCCGGCTGGCTTCAACAAATATTCCCGGGCCGAGAGTAGCATTCGCAAAGATTACCCACTGCACAATTTCAGCTTGTTTTTCCAAACTCTCCGGCATTTTACCATATTTTTGAGCTAAATACAGCAAAATTGCCCCAGATTCCCAAAGTTTAAAATCTCCCTCCACAATAGCCGGTACTTTGCCGATCGGGTTAATTTCAAGAAACTCTGGCTGCAAGTGTTCCGCTGCTTGCATATCCAGCATCACCAATTCGTAGGGAACCGCTATTTCTTCGAGATACCACTTGACAATTGAGGCCCTGCTGCGAGCTCCGCCGTAAAGTTTTAACACGGAATTTTTATCCTTGAATACAATATTGCTGTTATAGCATTTTGGGTCAGTTGACAGTTGACAGTTGACAGTTGACAGTTGTTATTTGTTATTTGTTATTTGTTATTTGTTATTTGTTATTTGTTATTTGTTATTTGTTATTTGTTATTTGTTATTTGTTATTTGTTATTT
>JAYUGZ010000038.1:0-6243 GCA_043767465.1 Cyanobacteriota bacterium | reverse complement strand
AATGAAGTCATCACCCGTTTCAACATTTGTTCGTACTCTTCGTCAGTCTCCCGTTCTTGAGTCAATGATTTTTCATTGTCAGACTTGTTTTCAGACTTACTTTCAAGCTTAATTTCAATCTTACTTTCCCTCTTACCTTCACTGTCAATATCAACTCGCTGGGCTGAAACCTCGACAGTACCGTCATCAGCAACTTTATAATCTGTCTTGGGAATTGACACCTCCTTCGGTTCGTGCTTGCGAGTTGCGGGTTTCTTGGCGGTTTTTTCCTTCTTAGCAAACACCTCTAAAATGTGATCGCTACCGATATTGCTAGTCATCACAATTACCGTATTTCTAAAGTCAACCACTCGACCTTGAGAATCGGTAATTCTGCCGTCATCCAACACTTGTAGCAAAATGTTAAATACATCCGGGTGCGCTTTTTCCACTTCGTCAAATAGCACCACCGAATAAGGATGTCTCCGCACTGCTTCGGAAAGTTGTCCGCCTTCGTCATAACCGACGTATCCAGGGGGAGCTCCGACTAATCGGGAGACGCTGTGCTTCTCCATATATTCCGACATATCGATGCGGACGATCGCATCATCGCTATCAAACAAGAACTCAGCCAACGCCCGCGCTAACTCGGTTTTACCGACGCCTGTGGGGCCCATAAACAAGAAAGAGCCGATCGGTCTACCGGGATCTTTCATCCCCGCCCGTGCCCGCCGAATCGCCGCAGCAACCGCCGTTACAGCCTCCTCTTGACCGATGACTTTTTTGTGCAAATGGCTTTCCAATTGCAGCAATTTTTGGCGTTCCGATTCTAACAACCGATTGACCGGAATTCCCGTCCATTTAGCAACAATTTCTGCAATATCGCCCTCAGTAACTTTTTCCCGCAGCAGCGAAGAACCTTGAGCTTGCTGTTTCAAAAGATCCGCTTCCTTGGCTTCGCGATCGCGCACCGCAGTCTCCAATTTACCGTATTTCAACTGCGCGGCTTTATTCAAATCGTAAGCTCTTTCTGCTTGTTCGATTTGGACTCGCAGTTGGTCTTCTTCTGCTTTTAATTTATTGATGCCATCCAATAACTGCTTTTCGCCCAGCCACTGAGACGACAGTTTTTCCTGCTTGACTTTTAAAATGTCAATTTCAGTTTTGATGCGTTCGATGCGGGGGCTAATCCCCGGTGATTGAGCGCCTTTTTCCTCACCTTCGATCGACAATTTTTCCATTTCCAACTGCATCACCCGACGGTCGATTACCTCCAATTCGACGGGTTTAGAGGTAATTTCCATTTTCAAGTGGGCGGCGGCTTCGTCTACGAGGTCGATCGCCTTATCGGGCAAAAAGCGATCGGAAATATAGCGGAAAGACAGAGTTGCAGCAGCTACCAGCGCCGAATCAGTAATTTTCACCCCGTGGTGGCGTTCGTAGCGGTCTTTCAATCCGCGCAAAATTGAAACAGTATCTTCCACACTCGGTTCGCCGACAAATACTTGTTGAAAGCGGCGTTCCAAAGCAGCATCTTTTTCGATATGCTTGCGAAATTCGTCGAGAGTTGTCGCGCCGATACAGCGCAATTCGCCGCGGGCTAACATCGGTTTCAACAAATTTCCCGCATCCATTCCCGAACCGGAACTACCACCGCCGCCTGTGCCGACAACTGTGTGCAATTCGTCAATAAATAGGACAATTTGCCCGTCGGAATCGATGACTTCTCGCAATACCGATCGCAATCGTTCTTCAAATTCACCCCGGAACTTTGCCCCAGCAATTAAACTGCCCATGTCGAGGCTAAATAGTTGGCGGTTTTTCAAAGATTCGGGTACGTCGCCGTTGACAATTCGCTGGGCTAAACCTTCGGCGATCGCAGTTTTTCCGACTCCGGGATCGCCAATTAACACCGGATTGTTTTTTTGGCGGCGAGAAAGAACTTGCACGACGCGGCGTATTTCTTCGTCGCGGCCGATTACTGGGTCGAGTTTGCCTGCTTTGGCGGCTTCTGTCAAATCGCGCCCGTATTTGCTGAGGGCGTCGGAGTTGGCTTCGGAATTTTGGCTTTGGCTTTGGCTTTGGCTTTGGCTTTGGCTTTGGCTTTGGCTTTGGCTTTGATCTTTGACTTTGGTAGTAGTAGCGCGAATTGATTTGATTGCTTCATCGAGTTTGGCGCGATCGATCGTACCGGGGGCTGGTTTGCGATCGTATCCGGGGCGGCCCGGTGGGCCGTCACCTTTTGTCAGCAAGCGCCGACCAACTCGTTCGTCTTCTAGCAAGCCTATTAATAAATGTTCAACGGCGATAAAATTATCTTGCCAAGTCTGTCTGGCAGACTCAGCAGCATCTAACATCACTTCTAAGCCGCGGCCGAGGTATAGTTGGTCAGCGTTGGCAACTCTGGGCTGTCGTTTAGCAAAAGCATCTAACTGCTGCGCCAAGCGGGCGACATCGACTCCAGCTTTGCTGAGAATGCTGTTTGCTAGGGCTTGCTGTTCTAGAATGGCGATCGCTAAATGTTCAACCTCTAGCTGCTGATTGGCAAAGCGGCGGGCTACATCCTGGGATTTGACTATCGCTTCCCAGGCTTGATCTGTAAATTTGCTAGGGTCTGTTGGCTGCACGTTGGTTCCTCACAATCAAGGGGATTCCTGTTGTTATCCGTTAATATATCGTCTCACAACCATCATAATCTTTAAACATGATGTGTGAATCTATGAGTGCGGTTAACGAGCGCGGAAGTTGTCACATAATTTACCTCTTGCAATATCTGCAAGCCCGCAATCCCTGGCGGTTTTTTGTGCAGTCTGACCGGATAGGGCGATCGAACTTATGAAGATATTCTCACAATTAATGTTTTTTGTAACTGAGATTTATGCTATTTCCCACTTATCAATTTTTAGTATTTTTCCTAATTATTTTTAGCGCGGCCCTCTCTTTGAAACCAAAAGTCTATTTATATAAAATTGTCTTGCTAATTTCCAGTTTATTATTTTATTCCTTTTGGAGTTTCGACTTTCTCTTACTCTTAGTTTTAGGTACTGTCTACAATTATATCATTCTCCGGGTTGTTGGCAACGGCAGATATCAAAAACTTGCCTTAATCTCCGGCATAATTTTCAACATTGCCAATCTCGGCATCTTTAAATATTGCAACTTCTTTGTAACTTCCTTATTTGAAGTATTAAACCAGCTAAAAATTCCCGCTAGCTTTCAAGTTTTGCAAATCATCGCCCCCGTCGGCGTATCATTCTACACATTTAGAATGATTTCCCATTTAATCGACTGCTACCAACACAAAATCCCCTGTCCGAAATTTGTAGACTACGCCACTTACATTACCTACTTTCCTCAAATTGCCTCCGGGCCAATCTCGCGCCCTCGCGAATTTTACACGCAGCTAAATTCACCGACAAAATACGATTATCAAATCGAAGAAGTTATCGTTTTGATTTTGTCTGGACTCTTCAAAAAATATACTTTATCGAGCTTTTTGTTTAACTTCACCCAACTCCCATTCAAAGTCCCGCAGCAATACAGCAGCATCGATTTAATCCTGGCGGCAATTTCCTATTCCTGTTTAATTTACGTAGATTTCAGCGGCTACTCGGATTTAGCTAACGGCATCTCTTGCTTGCTGGGTTTCAAACCGATCGCCAACTTTAATATGCCATACCGATCGCTCAGTTTGCAAGAATTTTGGAAAAGGTGGCACATCAGTCTTTCCGAGTGGTTGAGGGACTACGTTTACTTTCCGTTAGGTGGTAACAAATACGGCAAGTTGCGGAAGTACGTAAATTTACTGATGACAATGGCGATCGGCGGATTTTGGCACGGCGCAGGTTTAAACTTTATTTTCTGGGGAGCAATTCACGGTTTAGGATTGGTTGTCAACCATTTATGTAAAGATATCCCCCAAGCTATCGGCTGGAAAATAGACTATCGCTTTCCCCGATTTGCGCAATTTTGCAGTTGGTTGTTAACCTTTACCTTTGTTACCTGTAGCTGGGTATTTTTCGGCACACCCAACTGGGAAACTGCGATCGGTTTTTTTCAAGGAATATTTCGTTTTTCGCCTGCAACTGTTCAATTCAACTTTTGGCAATTGTATCTAGTCATGGGAGTCATTGGCGCAATCAACCTGTGGGGCGATCGCATTTCCCAACTATTGCAAACCGTATTTTCCTTAAAAAACATATTTTTTCGGGTTGTCTTAGTTTCCCTATTCGTGTATGCTATTTTGATGCTAGGGCCGAGTACCGTCCCACCTTTTATATACTTTAATTTCTAAGAAATATGAGAGACAGGGAAATTCTGCTAATCGCTACTTCGGTAATTCTAACTTTAATATTTACCAACTTATCTTTATTTCTGAAAAGTTTTTCCTCAACTCCTTTCGCCAGCCCCGAAATCAAACAAGCAGCAAGGCAGATTGAGCTGGATGGTTTTAGGAAATCAGAGCAAGATTTTTGGAGCAAAATCAAAGATATTGACTTCGATAGCCTCCCAAAACAATCAGAATCTGCCCCTGTCAAAACCACATTAAAATCAGAAGTTGTACCTCGAACAACTGCTAAAAAATCAATTGCAGCTAAACCAAAATTAACCGTACCTTATCGCAAATTTTTATTTATTGGCGATTCCGTAATGTTCGACTTAGGAACTCAACTCCAGTACACTCTCAAGGAAAAATACAATATCGCCGACACGAAAAATGAGTACAAAGCATCCAGCGGCTTAAATCGGATAGATTATTATGATTGGTATGCTAGAACCAGCCAAATTATCAAGGATTATCGACCGGATGTAGTGATAGTTTTGTTCGGAGGAAATGATACTCAAGATATCGCTGATTTTCAAGGTAAATACCGGGCAATTATGACCCCCGAATGGCAAAAAGCTTATCAAGAAAGAGTAGATAAATATGCCAAATTACTGGGTTCGTCTTCCGTGAGAAAAGTTTATTGGGTAGGTCAATCTATATCTAACAAATCTCAGTATATCCAACAGTTTCCTGTGATGAACGATATTTATAAAAGTGCCAGTAAATCTTCTCCAAAAATCCAATTTATTTCTACTTGGGATACGTTTGCAGAAGCGGGCAAATTTGTTCCCGTAGTTGCTGATAAATCTGGGAAGCGAGGCTATGTCAAAGTCAATGATGGTGTGCACTTTACCTCCCACGGAGCTCAAATTATCAGCGACGTAATCGTTGACAAAATGGCGAAGGATAAAATCTTAAAGGTTCCTAAGAATAAACCATAAAATTTAATAACTGCTTCCCATTGGGAGTCAGAAACCGGGTTTATTCACTAAATCTTCGTGAGGATGCCAAAATTATCGCAGAAACCCGGTTTCTTGGATTTGGGGGCGATGTGTGCTAGTCAGAAACTGGGTTTATTCACTAAATCTTCGTGAGGATGCCAAAATTATCACAGAAACCCGGTTTCTTAGATTATGGGCAAACTCGATCTTATTCTTCAATATTACTTGTTGGCTGGCTTAGTTCCTCTGCTTTAACTTCAAAGTTAATTCGTTCATAAATCTCTCTCAGTGGCATTTGAAATTCTACGGATTCTAGGACTAATAAAGATTCCTCTGAATCATATTCTGTTAATACCCATTTCCCGTTAGAGTTTTTGGCGAATTGCTCAATATGATAGCTATATTGATCTACTAAAATGTATTCCTGAAATTCAGGGATTGAGCGATAGGCGAGAAATTTACCACCGCGATCGTAGTCTTTGGTTGAATTCGATAAAACCTCGACGATTACCAGAGGATTTGTAACAATTGTTTTGTTACTTCCTTGATATTGTGGTTCTCCTTGAATCACCATGATATCGGGATAGACGTAGCGGCGAGTTAGGGGTATCCACAGCCGCACATCATGGATAAATGTCTCGTAATCTTGACCATTCACAGTCGAGGGGAATCTTCGGCAAAAATTCAGTGCAATTTTATTGTGGTTTGCTGTTCCGCCTGTCATGGGTATAATTTCTCCATCATGGTATTCACTTTTGTCGATCGCACTTTCTTCTAATGCGAGATATTCCTCCGGGGTGTAGTGGCATTTTTCGGTTGGTGGTTGCTTGGCGATTGCTGGCTTTTCTTGGGTTTGCATAGTCGTTCCCTTCTACTCTGAAGTGATTTTATGATAACAGCGATCGTATGGGTGTTCAGAAACCGGGTTGCTTGGCAAAATCTCGTGAAGATGCCAAGATTATCGCAGAAACCCGGTTTCTTGGATTATCGACTAAC